>JAZADA010000127.1:0-11593 GCA_036124135.1 Planctomycetota bacterium
AGCAAAGATCAGCAACGCGATCTAGCGTCTCAAATCTCGCCGCCTTATGAGCTGCCACACGTTCATCGGTCGCCTGCTGCAAGCCCCGATCTGTAAAAAGCATTTTATCCGCATCGACAAATTTTTCCCGAGCTCGCTTTCTCAAGTCAACCTGCTGGCTCAACAAGGCTGCACGCGTCACACCCACTTCCTGTCGTAACTTACGCAACAGCGATATGGCTGGCGGCTGTTGAGAAGACAAGCGTTCCAACCAGGTCCGCGCTGTTTTTTCAATAAGCCAACAATAGTCGTGGTATTCGGGACAACTCATAGGATAAACATCGGTGAAAAACAGACCGAACCATGACTCGAGACGGTTACTTGCAGGAAATGACAAACCGCTTCATCATACAGTGATGAACAGCAATGTTGAATTATTGGGAGTGTATCTCCACTTGGCACGCGCGGCCACGATCCGGCAAGAACTTCATGTGCGGGATAAACTGCTCGTCATCGCTGGCATGATTGCTGTCCATCTGAAACTGCCAACGGTCGCAGCCTATTGCCGACACGAAGTACTTAAGCACAATAGCCGGCACCTGATCCGACGCTGGCAAGACCTGTCCAGCGCGCTGGACCAGGATGATTTCCAAACACTCCTCAAGCAACTCCAGAGACGGTACCCTCGCGAAAAAGCCGAAAACATGTTGGCCACGCTAGGCATTGAAATGGGAAAAGAATGGGAAACGTATTATTCCGCAGAAGAATATGCCGCCTCCCTGCTGACGACGACCACGGAAACACTGGGAAGAATCTATCAGCAGGAACAATCAAAGCCGACTACCGAATGATCGCAACTCGGAATCTTCGTAACAATCCTGGTGATCCCTTGCCCATGACTCCAACTGATCTTGTTTTCACTGATTTCCAGATTCAGACCACAGACGCTGCCAATTGGTCGCGAACGGCAACCGCACTGGCGACCGAACTCGCAGAGCCCTGGCGATCCGAGTTGCGAGAGGAAGCCCTGTCAGCCAACAAGCTCTCGACCAGCAAGGAAGATTATTTCCTACAGGCCGACCGACAAGGCAAAACCGTAGGAGTGGCCCGGGGATGCAGGCTACCGGGCCGAATGGCCCTGATCCGGAACCTCACACTCCTTGACTCGGAACCTGACACAGTCGCCCAGCAAATGATCCAGGCGCTTGACCGACAACTGGTATCTGCCCCAGGTTCGTTCTCCATGGTCAGCCTGCGCAACGCGGCAACCACTCAAGCAAGCTGGTTTGAATCCTGCGGATATTCGCTACTGTCGCAGGTTGAAACGGTCTGCCTGCCACTAACCGAGCCCGTCACAGCCCCAAGTCCTGGCCCACTGCAATTTGTCGCCGGGGCCGAACATCGCCGAAACGAACTTGCCTGCATTATCCAGGCAACTTACCAGGCAAGCCTGGACTGTCCGAAACTCCAGCAATTTCGATCGATCGAAGATATTCTCGATAGCTATGAACACCAGGGAATCGCACCGACTGGCTGGTCATTTGTTCAGTGCAGGGGTAAGACCATTGGTTGCCTGCTGATGTCTGCCTTTCCTCAGCAACTCACCTGGGAGCTGACTTACCTGGGATTGACTCCCGAGGCTCGGGGCAAGGGGTGGGGGAATCAAATCGTTCAATATGGCTGCTTTTTAGCCGCTCAACATGGCGCTAAGATGGTCATTGCTTCGGTCGACCAGGCAAATCAACCCGCTTTGAGCATCTATCATCAACGAGGCTTTATACCTATCGATCAAGCTCATATTTACGTGAAAAACAGCAGTCATACCTGCACCAGCAACCCACGCTAGTGAGTGTCGCAAAGGGAAGGGGGGGACGTCTCACCATTGGACAGGTTTTCCACCGTTGAATCGGTTCACCGACAGAATTTTTTATCCCGGAAAAAGAATCGGCGAGTAACGTTTTTCAGGATAATTTCGCGGACGAACGAGAGCGCGAAAAAAAAAATGTCTGTGGGTCTGGCAGGTGGTTTGACAGGAGTGCTAGCAAGCGTACAATCGGCATCCACGGTTGACAAGAAGTCAGTTTCAGTCGCTCATTCGATTGCGGCGCAGATTACCAAATCGATCGATGAACGGCCGGCTCCCTGGGCATTTTAAGGGCGTTTCCACAGGCATCAAGCCGCTTGCTGGAGCCTCTTGGCTGGAAGTCCAGGGTATGCAGACAAGGAAAGTACAGCAAGTGATTAAAAACGATAGGGAAATCGTACAGGCGATTCGCCAAAGACTGGCGGAAAAGGTCGGACGTGAACGTTTTGACCTTTGGTTTGGTGATCTCATCGAGTGGGATTTCGCCGATAACCGCCTGCAGATCATTGTCCCGGACCACTTTCTCGCGGAACGGTTGCGCCGCAGTTTCCACAAGGTCCTGCAGGACGTTCTTACCGATGCTTGTCCCGGGGCAGAAGGGCTCCGATACGTGGTTTCGTCTGCGGACAAATCCGAGGCAAATTCTTCGGATAATGTGCCGCAACCTTCACCGCCAACGGAAACGCATATCTCACGAGAGCCAGAAGTCCTCCAGGCACGACCAGAGGGCCCTCAGCGTTTTGCTCGCTTTGATGATTTTGTCGTGGGACCTGGAAACCAGGTGGCTGTCACAGCTGCCGAATCGATCCCCCAACGGCTAGGGCGAGTTTCCCCCCTGTTTCTCTATGGACCATCCGGCACCGGTAAAACACATTTACTACAATCCATCTGGAAGGCATCTCGCAGCCACTTAAAGCGACAAAAGGCAGTCTTCTTAACTGCAGAACAATTCACCAGCGGCTTCCTGGAAGCGTTGCAGGGAAGTGGCTTGCCAAATTTCCGTCGCAAGAATCGCGATACCGACTTACTGCTGATTGATGACATCCAGTTCTTTATCGGAAAACAGGCAACTCTACGCGAGGTTCATTACACCATCGACAGCCTGTTGCGCAATGGCAAGCAACTGGTTTTTGCTTCCAATCGTCCGCCGGCTGAATTATCTCAGCTGGGCCCCGAGTTGATGGCACGCATGTCAGCCGGCCTTGTTTGCTGCCTGGAACCGGCCGACCTGGCAACACGTATGCAAATTGTTCGTAATTACGTCCAGGCTCGTCGATTGGAATTATCTGACGAGGTCCTCCACCTGGTCGCCAGCCGAATTCGAGGTGACGCCCGATACCTACACGGTGCCATCCATCGACTGGAAGCGATGTGGGAAGCATACCAGCAGCCGGTCAGTGTCCCGATAGCGGAATCAGCTCTCGCCGACCTGTTTCATACCACACGCCAGGCCGTGCACTTACCAGACATCGAAAAGGCCGTCTGCACGGTTTTCGGGCTGGATGCCAAGACGCTGCAATCCAATCGTCGCAGCAAGACGGTCAGTCACCCGCGCATGTTAGCCATGTGGCTGGCTCGCAAGTACACACGAGCAGCCTACGCCGAGATCGGCGAATTTTTTGGCCACCGTGCCCACAATACCGTTATCTCGGCTCAACAGCGGGTCAAGACGTGGTTATCCCGGGGCACCCAGATCCGCACTGCGCAGGGTGAGTGGCAGGTTGAAGACGCCGTACGACGCGTCGAGGCCTACTTGATGACTGGAAGCTAGGCGACATCAAGTCGCTTACTCTTAGCTGAGCTTGGTTTGCCCCGGTTGTGCCACGGCTGGCACTTCCACGTTGGTCCACTCATATTTCGCTGGCGCCAAATGCTGCTTCGAGTTGAACATTTGCTCACTGGTGATTTCCTGGCCGGTATAGCAAGCTTCCCGACCCATGATCGCCATCAAGGTACTGTCCGTCATGTACTCACCGTTATTGATGGTATTACCTGAACGAATAGCAGCAAAGAGTTCCTTGTGCTCAACATCGTACATGCTGGGCTTGGCACCACGATAACGCCATGCCTCACCACCATTGGGTTCAACCGAGTTCCTGAGAATCATGGCACGTCCCTTGGTTCCCAGCACATAGTCTTCCACGTTGTTCTTACAGCCGGACATTTGTCTTGTATACGAGAATGTTTTCGCGCCATTTTCCCATTCATAGCAGACGGCAAAGTGGTCAAAGATATGCCCCCACTGGTCATCCGTACGCATCTGGCGTCCCCCCAACCCCGTGGCTTTGAGCGGTCGCTTGTCGCCCATTAGCCAAAGAGCCTTATCCAGGCTATGGATGTGCTGTTCGACAATATGGTCACCCGAGAGCCAGGTAAAGTAGAGCCAGTTTCGCATCTGGTATTCCATTTCACTCCAGTTCGGCTTGCGACCACGATGCCAGAGCGTACCGGTGAGATAGTTTTCCTGGACGGCCATAATATCACCGATGGCACCATCCTGAATTCGCTTCATTGTTTCACGGACGCCATAGTCATATCGCCAGCAAAGTCCGGAGACCAGGTTTAAGTTCTTTTGCTTTGCCTTTTTCACCGTTTCTGCAACGCTGCGCAACCCCGGTCCATCCACGGCAACTGGCTTCTCGCAGAAGACATGCTTGCCTGCCTCGATAGCAGCCTTTAACTGCATGGGCCGAAAATGTGGAGGTGTACATAAAAGAACGACATCGACATCAGTCGCAATTAACTGCTTGTAAGAATCAAAGCCATGAAAAGTCGTTTCCGGGGTCACAGCAAACTGCTTGCCTAACTGGCGTTGCAATACCTTGCTGGAATGTTCCGCACGGTCGGCGAATGCATCGGCCATGGCGGTCAACCGTACGTTGGGTTCCGCTCGCATGGCATTCACAGCAGCACCGCTTCCACGGCCACCACAACCAATCAATCCCACCTTGAGAATATCCGAACCGGCAGCATGAGCTGGCGTTGCCCAGGCGGTTGCCAACGTACCGCCCACGACGGCCGCGGACGAGTCCTTCAGGAACCTGCGGCGATTTGCGGGTTGATTCGGGGTAGGTTGATTCATCACTTGCTCCTCATGGATATAAACAAAATCTCTTGATAACTATCGTTACACCGGCGGGCCGGGCTTCGGCCCATTTAACCGGGGGGCGATCCGCTGGTTCGTTGCTGAACTGTAGTATGATAAACCGTGGCCCAATGGTTTTGCAAGTTTACTCGCTTCCAGAAGTCGCCATGAACAAGGGGCATCGCTTGTGTTTCAACGAATTCGCCTTATATAACGAATAAACTCTGCCTCTAACGCCTCCAGGTCGCCACCAAAAACGGCCTTGAAGTCAGTTATTCGACGCTCCTCGTTGGCCGGTGTCAACTCCGGTTGAATGACCAGCTTACGTAGGTATTCAACATATTGTTCTTTCCGGGTGCGAAGCAGGAAATAATTCAGAGCCCAGGCCTCCGCGTAAGCATCCGCTGCCCGCTTTGGATCCTGGAACCGTTGATCGCGGGAGACCAGGGTTTGCAGGGAATCTCCCGGACGTCGAGCCAGGTACTTACGGAAATTAAAAAGGTTGACTCGATTCACTCCCCCCAGGGTTCTCCAGCCCTTGGTGCTTTTCAGATCCGGCGTTTCAAAAAAAATGGCCATCCCTTCACTAACCCAGAACGGGTTGTCTGTGTAACGTTTTTGCAAGCCACTGTTATAGGCAAGTTGGTGCGTTGCTTCATGGACCACGGTAGCAACCGTCCGTTCCCCAGCCGGCTGGGAAAGGATCCGGTTAATATGAGCTGCAGAACTGGTTCGCTGACCACCCCCATTGATTCCTTCTACACCTGTCAGATCATAAGCAATGGTTCGATTGGTGCGCATATTGTAGTAACCAATCGCAGCGGTAGCTGCCGTCCCCAGTTCACGGCGACTGTATTCAAGATACGACTGGCGATCCTCGAAAACCAAGGCTACCAATGGGTAATGCGGTTGGTGCAGAGTCATTCCCGCTGTTTTCCAATAGCCATAAAATGCCCGGTAAAGCCGTTCATAAAGGGCACCGCACCACTGGGCATAAGCTTTCGTCGTGTTGTAACAAATCACGAAATGAGCCGTTTTATGGATCCTAAAATCGGCTGGCATTTCTTTTAACAACTGGGCCGCCATCTCTCCCTGCGACATGGGATCCACCTGGACATCCAGTTTCTTGCGGCTGGAAAGCTCTTCTGGCTGAATAATCCAGAGAGTGCCGTCCCGCGACAGGAACAACAATCCTCCGTCCTGGGCTTCCAGGACAACTTCCCCACTCAGGCCCCGGGATTTACCATCCCGCTTGAGTGTGATCTGTTCCGACGCAGCAAGCTGGCAAGGCCAGCAGCCAGCACCCAGCAGGCAGGTCATAACCAGCAGCAGGCCGGCAGCTCGAACCCGTTGGCAACCCAGACCATAACGCTTAAGCGACACTTGAATATCTCCCGCTACGCATGGCACGGTTCAGCAAGTCAACAGTCACCTCTCGCGTCGACGCGAGGGCGTGGTCAGCGGCTATCGCCACCGGAGGCCCCTTCGAGTGACCATTCTTCTGTAAAACGAGCGACATAGTGCATGATACTTGCAGCACCATTAAAACCGATAACGCGTTCATTTAAATCCATCTGTCGAGAACGAACTCGCCCGGCATCCACGTCAAATTTAATGGTGCCATGCTGCAATCGCTGAATCAACTTGGAACGAATCTTCGGGTCTTTGACCGGTGTCAACACCTGGGTTCGAACCTGGATTGTCGCGACCCCGGACTGGATTTTCTGAAACGTGTAAAGTTGTCGAGTCTGGATTCGCTTATAACGTCCCTCGGCATCAGAAATTCGAAGTTCGTCCGAAACATACCATTTCTGTCCTACCTGGACAGGGCGGCCTGGCAAGGGAATCGCTAACTCACCGATTCCCGGGTTAAAGTTTGGCTGGGCACTCTCTCGCCCTAGCACGATCCCCTGGGGACTTAACGTAATGGTCGCCAATGAGGTACCGATCGTTGCTGCTACTTTCCGGTAGAGCTCGGGGGGTTCTTCCTTGGAATCACTATCAAAACGCACCTCGGGGCGTCCTGACACTTTCTGCCACATTTTAGCCTTGTCAATGTAATGGCCAAACGTGACATTGCCCTGCTTATCGACGGCGGTAACTTTCCACCGCCGCATCGATACACTACGAGTTTCTACCGCCTCTGCCGTTCCCTCAATCTTGGTATCCATGGAAACCAGGTGCACGACTTTCGAGAGAATCTCTTCGCCGACCACGAAATCGTACTTGAGTTCAACTGCCAAACCCGTGAGAGGCCGTGAAGGTTTCTCCAACTGCACCGAGACTGGCAGTTGGGCACGTACCGAATGCGACCAGGAAACGGCAATCACCATGGCCGTAACAAAGAGACGGGCAGTGGCAACCCTGCATGATAAAGATTGATTCATTGTGCTTCCCTGCTTGATTTTCAAATGGGTGCGTTCTATCCCTGAACTCAAAACCCATGAGCGGCCGTCGATCTAACTCTTACGACCGCGAATAATTCCTCCCCAGCCAAGCTTCTCTCGCAACGTGGCATAATCATCATGCCCGGCAACCTTGATGGTCTTGAAGCAAGGTTCAGCCCGTTGCACTCGAATCCGATCGGCTGCGGTCAATGATCCCAACACAACGCCATCTACCACAACCGAAGTTCCTTCCCGTGGTTCATGAACCGCCATCTCGTAGGTACGCTGTGCCGTATCCACGACAGGTCGAACGGTGAGAGTATGCGGACTGATGGGAACAATAACAAAGGCCTGCATATCCTGTCGCAGGATCGGTCCACCCGCTGACAGGTTGTGAGCGGTGGAACCAACCGGCGTACTGATAATCAGACCGTCGCAACTATAGGTAGTTGCCCATTCTGAGTCAACGTAGAGATCAACGTCCAACAGGGAAAAGGGAGGGCCTCCCAGGACTGCAACTTCATTTAAACCCAACTGCGTTAAACGAGGTTGACCATCTCGTTCCACGGTACACTGGAACATCAAGTGCTCCACAATCTCGCATTCTCCATTGATCAACAACTGTAACGCGTCGTCTAAGTCAGCGGGTGAAATTGCTGCCAGAAAACCCAGCCTGCCTAAATTGACTCCCAGGACTGGCAATTGATCCATTTGCATCTGCCTGGCTGCCCGCAAGATTGCTCCGTCCCCCCCCAGGACAATGACGAGATCTGCCTCAACGCCCTGGAAGGAACGCTGCAAGGAAAAATCTTCCCAGAGAATATCCAGGTGCTTAGCCAGCACCGGCCGCAGGGCATCCAGCTGCTGGCAGACACGTTCGTCCGTTTCCGCACCTAGCAGAATGGCACGAGGGCGTGCTCTTCCCTCCCTGACCCAAGCGGGTGTCTTTAACGATGCTGCTGTATCACGATTCATAACAGACAACGCCTAATTACTCGGTCAACTTGGCATCAGAAAGTCTTCTACGTTCCGCCATTTCCTGGCAGGCATGCATGATACCCTCATCATTCAGCCCCAGGTCAGCGAGCAATTCTTCACGATCACCATGCTCAACAAATTGATCCGGAATCCCCAGTCGCTTGACATATCTCGTATCGAGCTGCTCCTGGTTCGCAAGCTCCAGTACGGCACTACCGAACCCGCCCATCAGAGCCGCCTCTTCCACCGTAATGACGAAAGGTGCGGAGCGCAAAGCACGTCCAATCAAGTCCTGGTCCAGCGGCTTGGCAAACCGTGCGTTAATTACGCCCACGTCCATTCCTTGCGTACGCAACTGCTCACTGGCCGCGACGCATTGCGGCAACAGCGTCCCCAGGCAAATAATCATTCCATCATCACCCCAGCGGAGGATCTCGGCCTCACCAATTCTCAAGGGAGCCTGGGGGCGTTCGATCTCCACCGCAGTAGTTTTTGGATAGCGAATACTACAAGGTTGCTCCGAGCTCAAGGCGAGGTCAAGCATGGCTGGCAAATCTCGAGCATCCCCGGGGGCCATGACCACCATGTTCGGGAAAACTCTCATGTAAGCCAGGTCGTGCGTACCATGATGGGTCGGTCCATCCGGACCGGTAAGCCCCGCTCGATCAAGCATGAAAGTAACCGGCAAGCCCTGCAAGGCAACTTCCTGGAAAATCTGGTCGTAGCTGCGCTGCAGGAACGTGCTGTAAATATCAACGATGGGGCGCATGCCAGACTTGGCCATACCCGCTGCAAACGCAACCGCATGCGACTCACAAATCCCGGTGTCAAAGAAACGATCCGGGAACGAATCGCGAATCGACTCGAGCTTATTCCCCTGGCACATGGCAGCCGTCAGTACTGCCACGCGGCCGTCCTTCTCGATCTGCGAATAAATCGCCTCGCTGGCATAGTGCGTATACGTTTTACTCGAGGCCACCAGCTTGACATTGGCAACCCCGTTTTCATGCTCAAAGGCAGGAGGCGTATGAAAGAAAGCTGGATCCTCTTCTGCCGGCTTAAAACCATGCCCTTTTTCAGTGACCACATGCAACAGCACGGGACCTTCCAGGTCCTTGACCATCTCCAGGTACTTGCGCAGCAACTGAATGTTGTGCCCATCGATCGGCCCGATATATTTGAATCCCAGTTCTTCAAACAGCATGCCACCGTGCATGCCGGCCTTGACCGCCTCTTTCAGCTGAGCAAAGAATCGTTCTGCGGGATCACCGAACAGTGGCACCTTGTTTAATATCTTGCTGACATCACGCTTCAAACCCGTGTAGAGCGATCCCACGCGCAGCCGGTCCAGGTAAGAGCTGAGACCGCCGACCCGTGGACAAATTGACATCTTGTTGTCATTGAGCACCACCAGCAGTTTCTTCTTTAACCCTCCCATGTTATTCATGGCTTCATAAACAATGCCGGAGGGAAAAGCACCATCACCGATCACAGCAACCGCTCGACGGTCCTCCTGGTCCATCAGGTCATCCGCCACTTTCATGCCAAACACGGTAGACAGGCTGCAGCCTGCATGGCCGGTCATGAAGAGGTCGTATTCACTCTCCTTGGGGTTTGGATATCCCATCAGCCCATTACGGGTCCGCATCGAAGCGAACTCGTGGTAACGGCCCGTGACAAGCTTGTGTGGATAGATCTGGTGGCCCGTATCCCAGATCAACCGGTCCCTGCGAAAATCGAACACGCTATGCAGCCCCAGGCAAAGTTCGACAACACCGAGGTTGGAAGCAAAATGGGCTGTCCGCTGATTCAGCAGGGAACAGAGCGCATCACGAATCTCATCAGCCACCTGTTTTAGCTCAGCGACCGTCATCGCATGCAGGTCTGCGGCAGATTCGATACTGGATAACAACGGATGCATCTACCTAACTATTCCTTTCCAGCACGTAATGCGCCAACATCTTTAATCCCTGCGCCCGCTCTCCGAAGGGTTGCAAGGCCTCGCACGCTTCCTCGATCAAAAGCTTGGCCCTACGTTGACTTTCCTCCATCCCCAACAATCCGGGGAAGGTTAGTTTCTGGTGGTCATCGTCTTTCCCTGTTCGCTTCCCCAGGTTGTTTTCATCTCCACAGAGATCCAGCAGATCGTCTGTAATCTGGAAAGCCAACCCCAATTTCTCACCATACGTATCCAATCGCTGGTATTGTTCATCGCTGGCACCACCCACCAGGGCACCCAACCGCATGGAAACACGAAACATTGCCCCTGTCTTGCGTGCATGAATCGATTCCAACACTTCCAGATCCGCAGGCAAGGATTCCGCTGCCAGGTCATCCGCCTGTCCGCCAACCAGGGCACAGGCTCCGGCAGCCTGGGCCAGTTCACTGCAACAGCGACCAATAATGGATGGCTCAGCACCACTTGCGGCCAGGACTTCAAATGCCTGGGCCAACAGGGCATCGCCGGCCAGGATTGCCGTGGCTTCACCATACACGGTATGGCAGGTCGGTTGACCGCGCCGCAAATCATCATCATCCATGGCAGGTAAGTCATCATGTATGAGAGAATAAGTGTGTATCATTTCGACAGCGCAAGCAGCGGACATGGAAGTATGACCCGCCTCACCGCAGACCTCCGTGGCCATTAACACCAGCATCGGGCGCAACCGTTTCCCAGGAGCCATCACGATATGGCGAATCGCATCCTGTAACGAATTCGGACACCCATCACCGTAATGTGTCAAATCATCCAGCGCCCGATCGATCTGGTCGCCATATTTCCGCGCATACTCGGGAAATGTCGAGGTACTTGTTGGAAGCATGGGATCGTTTTACCACCCGGTCGTCATCCAGGACCGCTTCAAAAATTCCCGCAAAAATGGTTACGTGACCAGTTCCCGGGGTGCTGGCAACGCCCAGACCACCGGTTCCACGAAATCCATTCTAAAACAGGCTTCCGGAGACGTCTACATCTCCCTCATCTTCAGCGGAATCTTCCGTTTTCTCTGCCCGGGAAGACTTGGAGCCTGATCGTCGACGACTTCGTGTCGTACGCTTCTCTTCCAACGTCAGGTCCCCCTCGTCGAACGATTCCGTCGTTGGATTCCCATCTTCATCCACCGCGGTCAGCAACTGGATCTTCCGATCCGCCACGGTAAGCGCCTGATGGCAAGCCTTGAGATTCTTGATTCCGGCCTCGTATAGCTCCAGGGATTCACTCAACCCCAACTGACCGGCCTCGAGGTCCTTAACGATTTGTTCCAGTTGTTGCAGGGACTCCTCGAACGACACCTGCTTGCT
>JAZADA010000128.1:0-3960 GCA_036124135.1 Planctomycetota bacterium
TTGAAAGCTGGCACAATCCGTGTCAAGGCCTGGCGTTCATTGCTGCCATCCACCTGCAGGCCAGCCAGGTTAGCGACCCGTGCTCGCACCCCTCCATCCGGTGACGGCCCCACGTATACCAGGCAATTAAAGACCGGTATATCGGCCGGTATCACGCGTTTATTCAAGTCACCTGCCCCGGGCTGTTTATCATCACTCACGCTGGGTGCACTCCTTCCGGGAAGCTTTCCATCACAATCACGAACTAGAAACTGGCAATAGGATTAAGTGGTGAACCGGTCCCGCCCTTGACGGGAATGGGAGCCGCCTGGATGAGAAAATGCCATTGTTTTAACTCCTTGCACTTGGCACTCAGGTCTTCCAGGTCACAATTATCAAAGATGTGAACTCCCATGGCGTGCAGGGTCAATACGTGAATGGGATGCGTCACTCCCGGCACCTGGGAGGGAATGACATCTGCGGCCGCGTCACTACCCAGCATGGCCACATCACGCTGTCGAATCCATTTACCACACGAGGCGTGCAATCCAGCCATACCTTCCTTCTCCACGCTCCAGGGCCCCTTGGCTGCGCGGCGGGCCCAGCGTCCGGTTCGAATGAAGACAACGTCACCTGCCTGCACGTTGACGCCGGTCCGGTTTTCCCAGGCAGCCAATTCCTCGGGATAGATGGCAGACCCCGGTTCCAGGAACTTCAAACCACGCAACTCGGGGATATCGATCAAAATACCACGGGTAAAAACACCTCCACGCACGTTATGAATACTGAGCACACTGGCTCCCTGCTCCTTGATTTGTTGCCGGGAAAACCCGTTGTACATTTTCCCTTTGTAGAACAGGTGGCAAAGTGAATCCATGTGCGTATGCGCCAGCCCATGATAGGAAACACTATAGTTATCCATGGCCCAGGGCCCATCTCCTTTACCCCAGGCCAGCATCTGGTGGTTAAATGGCTTGGGATTATCTGCCGCCTCGACCGTTTCTGCCTGCCGGGCAAGCGAGACTGAAATACCTCGTTTTACGAGGGCGGCTGCCTGCACTCGCTTGTCGGCCGTGATCAGATTGAGTGCCCCCAGTTGATCCTGTTTCCCCCAGCGGCCCCAGTTAGAAAGGTCCTTGATCTGCTGTTCAACGTCTGCCTTCGTCATCCGGTGTTGTGACTGGGCATGTACGGCCAGTTGAAAACTGTTGATCAGTAAGAACACGGCCACGGAAAGAACTCGCAACATCATCTCGGAATCTCCTGGCTAAAGGGACTCTAAACAACCAGGTGGAGCACAACCTGCTCTACCCTTGATTGTCCCGATTTTACTGTGCGATCTGGGCATGATCAATTCGAGGGGCGGGGCCGTGGGCGGTATTTTCCGTCCGGAAGAATTGCCGGGAACCGGTACCTGGGATCGGTCAACAAGCGATAAAGGGTCGGATCGTGCTGTTTGACCTTGTCGCGGGTATTGAGCCGCCATTCCCCTCCAATGTCCCGGCCACGACCGGGATAGTCCTGGGCGCCCAGGATCGAGGTCAGCCCCCAGTAGGTGTACTCGGTGATCTGGCAGCCATAATCACAACTGCGATCATCATAGGTATACCAGGCACCTGCCGGGTAGCTGCGCGGAACTCGCCGGAAGTAACCACCTCTCGCCACGTCCATGGCCTTGGCAATCTGCGACCCTGGTTTTTCTCCGAATACCTCGGGGTACACGTGTGCATAACCGGCATGGGTGATCAAGTGCAGCACTTCTTCCAGCGTTGCATCAAAGCGACCTCGCCGTGTCCACCCTGGCAGGGTCTCCTCACCGAAAAGACCTTGCATGATCATGGCATCCCAGATTCGCTCGGGAATATACCGATGCACATCAAGCCGTTCGAAACTGCGTTCCGTCGCGGCCATCACCATTCCAGCCTTCTTCTTTTTCATCATCGCATGCACCTGGGGATGGTCCGGTTGCCCGTCCGCATTATTGTCCAGGTACTGGGCTAAGACGTTAGCCGCATGCAACACCTTGGCGTCCGGTGTGTTGGCCGTGGCATAGACCGGGATCCCGAAAACGTCGACCCGTTTTCCAAAAGTACGAGAGAATCCACGAGGTGACTCCGCTCCCACGGATTGAATCCTGAGTGGAAACTCAGCTGCTGCGGGTGACGCGCCCCCCGGCAAGAACACCAGCACTGCCGACAAGCAAGATATCCGAAACCACCCCATCACCCGCCTGACCTCCTATTTCAATCGCTGGACCAGCTCATCCACTTTCTTGTCAAACACGTCCAGCCAGCCTGGGCCCACCAGGCAATCGCTGTCTTCCTGGGCGCCCCCCACGTTTTTCATCTGCTCAGCCGTCGGGCAATAGTAGATATACCCATTCGTGTAGCCGGCCACGAACGTATGTTCATGGTCGGTACGTTTCTTGATCCTCAAACCAATACGAACCGTCAGTTCACCTGGGAAGGTGACCAGCAGAAAATCACCTACCCGGAGGCCGGCCACTTCCACGTCAATTGTTCGTTTTTCTGCATCCAGGTTTTTCTGTTGGTTCTTCCTGAGCAATCTCAAGTTGGTTTGCAGTCGTGTAATTTCCTCCATCGTGTAGATATTACGGATATAAGATTTCATCGCACTGCGATTGCGGGCATCGAGATTTTTGAATTCCGACTTCCCCATTTTTTCATCGTGCAAATATCTGCTGATATGGTAGGAAGGATAGTCCTTGGCAATATTGTGCTTGGCAGCTAACTGCATGAAAGTCCGCAAGTTGAGCGTCGTTCCCCCCAGCGATTTAACCAGCACCTGCAAACGGGTTTCAAGTTCTGCAATCCGTGGTGCAAAATCAGCACGGGGCACTTCGACCGTCTCGTTCACGATCGCCAGCCGACTGTTGTCCTGTGTCTTGATCTTGCGAAACGCTTTCAAGGTACTGAGTCCGAGCATGTTACCGAGCGTCTCGGCATTCGGGGGACGATTGACATTCTTGTACCCAATCGGGTTAATATCCCCACCGCATCCCTGGATGAACAGCGCAATCGTTCCTTCATCAAGGTTATCTTCGATTACCTGGGAGGCAAAACCGGTCATGTCCGCGGTCTGGTTTCCACTGGGAACTCCCTGGATTGGATGACAGGCAAAGTTATAGACCAGCGCCAGGGTCCGTCCGTCTTCACGGTCCAGTCGCAGGATACCGATTTCTGAGTCAACCGGACCGACACCGGCAATCTCTTCGTCTGGAGGCAACGAATACGCCTGTCGCACATCAATTTCTTTACCGTTCTTGAGAAACATACGGCGATTTTCCATCACCCGGTCTTCCCGTCCGGCGCCGACGCCAACGTGAACCGGCACGAGGTTCGCAGCCGCTTTCTTGATAACCTGGAACGTCCGTTCCTCGACATCCTTGCTGGGGGCTCCATGACAATGGCTTGCGTTGAACATGATATGCCCCGGATTCAAGCCAAGTTCTTTCTTGGCACGTGCCCGTACGTTTGCGATGAAATCGTTCGGGATATAACCAATTTCCCCGAATGAGACGACATCCAGCGTGACCAATACCGCCGTGGTCGCTTCGCCCTTGATGACCAGTGCCTTGGCAAACAGCGGACTCTCCAGGGGGCCACTTTCAACACGCGAAATATCGATCTTGGCAGCCCCAGCCTGGAGTTGCGCAGCCTGCAGCCCGCTGTTTCCCAGCAATAGGACCAACACGAGCGAGCACGCAATGACGCTTACTAACGACCGAGATGTATCCAGCAACAAGCACCGAGTAAACCAGCATGATTTGATATGACGCATCGTGTAATTCCCTTATTGCCAGGTTCTTGAAGAATACCTTGGTGCCTTACGGCACCGCGATTGTACCACTGAATAGAGGCCTTTGCACGAAGCAGGCTGGACCTGGTTACCTGCCTGGATTACTCGCTCATGGAAATCCACTATAATAATCCAGACCTCTCCGTGAGGCAGAAACAGAGA
>JAZADA010000129.1:0-10875 GCA_036124135.1 Planctomycetota bacterium
GAGGCCTGCCGGAACTGCTCAACCAACGCCAGGCCCTTCTGCGGTCCCAGGACACTTACGGCCGAGGCGAGTCCATCCGCGGCCGTGGCGTCGTTGGCAATCACGGTGACACTGCTGCGTGTCCCCAAGCCGATCCCCGTACGCGGGTCAAGGATATGGGAGTAACGTCGCCCATCGATTTCAACAAATTGCCAGGCATCACCTGACGTAGCGATTCCACATTCAGCCAGGTGGAGATACCGACTTGGAGGACCGTCTGCCTGCAGGGGTGCCACGCCGATACGCCAACCCGGCTTACCCGGCGGTCGCGCGCCAATCGCCAGGTCACCGCCGGCATCGACCAACGCTGAGGGTAATCCGAGATGCTTCAATTCTGCGAGAGCCGCATCTGCCGCGAATCCTTTACCGATCCCTCCCAGGTCCAGTCTCACGCCGGACCGTTTCAACTGGATCGTGGCTGTCTCCTTCCCCAACACCACGGCCTGGTAGCCGACGGAGCGGATCGCTGGCTGAAGCCTATCTTGCGACGGCAATTGTTTCTGACGACGGGCTCTTCGCCAGAGCCGAGAGAGCGCCCCGATCGAGACATCAAATGCCCCGTTGCTGGCCCTTGAAATCTTCTCGCTTCGCTGCAACACCTGCCAGAGATCTGCACTAATCGGCACCGGAGTCTCCATGGGCGCCCGCTGGATCAACCGGCTAACCTCACTTCCTGCATCGTAGTCGCTCATCACCTTTTCCAAGGCCTTCACGCGTGCATAGGCAGCCTCGAAACCTCTCTCAGCAACCTCACGGGACGGTGCCCAGACGCGGATCATCACGTCCGTACCCATGTGTTTCTGAGTCGCCTTAAAAGGCTGAAGTGATTGCCCATGCAGGGAGCCATGACTCACCAGCAGGAAGACTAAAAAACATTGATAACAGATGGGTAATTTCATGATTTCTGATCTAGCACCGGGATTCCCCTGACAAAGCCACTCTTCCTAGAGTACTCTGCCAATTGAACTTAATGCAAATACCGGGGGTCGCAGATTGAAGATCTCCCCAGCTCAGGGTATGCTGGAAACAGCTTTCTACGGCCGAATCGCTCGTTTAAGGCTACCTCATCAGATCGATACAACAAATTTTATATCCGGCGTTCCAGGAGAGTTTCACGATGACCGAGAAGAAGACCGAAAAGAAGCAAGAACAAACCACGAAACAGACTTCACGGCGCGACTTCATCAAGAAGTCGTCCATGATGGTTGCCAGCGGTGCGGTGGCAAGCAACCTGAATGTCGCGAAGGGGGCGCATGCCTTCGGATCGGACACAATCAAAATCGGCATGGTCGGTTGTGGCGGACGTGGCACGGGCGCCATCGTCCAGGCCCTGAACACCAAAGGCGGCGGCTTGCAGTTAACCGCCATGGCTGATGCTTTTGCAGATCGCCTGCAGGGCAGTCACCGGGCCGTCAAGAGCAAGCACAACGACAAGGTCGTCGTCACCAAGGACCAACAATTCGTTGGATTCGATGCCTACAAGAACGTCCTGGAATCGGATGCTGACCTGGTCATCCTGGCGACACCCCCTGGCTTCCGTCCGCTTCATTTTGAAGCTGCGGTCGCCGCTGGCAAGAACGTCTTCATGGAAAAACCCGTGGCCGTAGATGCCCCGGGTGTTCAACGTGTCTTGGCTGCTGCCAAGGTTGCCAAGGAAAAAGGACTGGCCGTACAGGTCGGTCTCCAACGACGCCACGAGGTCGCCTACAAGGAGACCATCGGCCAACTGCAGGATGGTGCCATCGGTGACATCAACCTGATGCGTGCCTATTGGAATGGTGGTGGCGTTTGGGTCCGCCCCCGGCAAGAGAGCCAGACGGAGCTGGAATACCAGATGCGTAACTGGTACTACTTCAACTGGCTTTGTGGTGATCACATCGACGAACAACACATCCACAACCTGGATGTTATCAATTGGCTTAAGGATGGTTTCCCGGTATCTGCCCAGGGGCAGGGTGGTCGTGAAGTACGAGACGGCAAGGACCATGGCCAGATCTACGATCACCACTTCGTGGAATACACCTACGGGGACGGATCAAAGCTATTCAGCCAGTGCCGACACATTCGCAATTGCTGGAACAGCGTTTCTGAGCATGCCCATGGCAGCAAGGGATACGCGGACATCGGCGGCGGCAAGATTTACAATGCGAAGGGCGACATGACCTGGCGAACCAAGGGCAAACGCGGCGGTCACCAGGAAGAACATCATGACCTGTTCCGTGAACTGCGTGCCGGACGCATCCCCAACGAGGCCGAATATGGTGCCAAGAGTACCATGACTTCCATCCTCGGACGCATGGCTACCTACTCGGGTAAAATGGTGAAGTGGGACGATGCTATTAATTCGCCTCACAGCCTGGCCGATGTCGATTCCATGAAAAACTACGAAGGCGAAGCACCGGTCAAACCGGATGCCGACGGGAATTACCCAATCCCCAAGCCCGGCACGACCAATCCGCTGAAAGCCTAGTCACAAAGCCTAGTCACAGCGAACCTGGAGTCGCTGAAATTACCGCCGCGAGTTATCATCCGATAGCTCGCGGCTTTTCATTGCTCTTGTCATAAAGCAAAGCCGCGTGAGCGAATCGAATCCTGACTATCCTGAACTCGATGTCATCGCCGTGGGAGCGCATCCTGACGACGTGGAAATCGCCTGTGGTGGAACGCTCGCCAGGCTCGTCCAACAAGGCTACCAGGTCGGAATCATCGACCTCACGGACGGGGAACCCACGCCCTTGTCACCAGGGCCGGAAGTCCGACTGGAGGAAGCTCGCCAGGCCGCAGCCGTCCTGGGAGTCCAGACCCGGGTTACCCTGGACTTACCCAACCGTCGACTTTTTGACTGCTTCGAAGCACGGGTTGCATTGGCAAAAGAGTTTCGAAAATACCGCCCGAAGGTCGTTATCGGTTTCGGGGACAAGACTCCCCAAGCGTCTCCCGACCACTGGCAGGCCATGCAGATCACGGATGCTGGAGTATTTTACTCCCAACTTACCAAGTGGCCGGAACATTTCGGTGATTTGCCCGCCTACAAGATCCCGCTACAACTCTATTTCCGCCTCGCCTTTGAACCCTCCACGCTGCAGGGTTTCCCCAGTCATATCACGACCGACATCAGCGAAACCCTGGAAACAAAGATCGATTCCATCCGCTGCTACCAAACGCAGTTTCCGCCGGAAAAGCAGCACGTCTTCGAACGCGTGCGAGCCGCGGCGATTACCAACGGCCTGGCCTCTGGTTTCGCTGCCGGCGAAGTCCTGGTCAGCGCTCGACCACTGGGAACGCGTGACCTGATGAATACGCTACTGGGATCCTGATCACGTATCAGCCCAGACACGCAATGCAGGCTCGACTACTCGCTCGCAGTGCCAATTTCCGGAACAGGCACCGTTTGATCCACGATAATTGCATCTGTAAACAAGAGCGAGTTAGGGATGTAGAGCAACTTTCCTTCCCGGTTGAGAACGGTGTATCGCAAGTCGATAGAAACCACGTTCCCGTCATACGCCTTGATCTTAATCTGATCGCCCACCTGGAATGGCTTGTAGATGATGATCAGGATCCCGGACAGTACGTTGGAAATAATATCCTTGAACGCAAAACCGAAAGCAAAACCTGTTAACCCCAGGCCAGCAACCAGGGCGCCCACATCAATTCCCATTTCACTCAACGCGGTAATCGCACCCAGGATCAGCGCAGCTACCTTCACGACACGGCCGAGAAACTCGGCCAAGCCCTCGTCCACGTGACGGGCTCTACCAAGTCGACGGATCACGTTCAGCAAGATGACACCGAGGATCCAGAAAGCAGCCAGGATCAAGATGCCCTTCGCGGCACCGTAGGTATAACCGCGCAAGGCTGTCACGGAGAAAAACGAACCAAGAATCGTTGTCTCCTCACCTGCATCCGTAGCACCGTCTGTCGCTGAGTCTTCGTCCCCAACCGCAGCATCCGCGGCGTGCACGAAACATGTGCCCCCCACTCCATCCAGCAAAATGCTGGCCATGGCGACAAGCAACAAGCAAACTACCAGGCGGCGTAGCGAAACATCCATGCGATCGTCTCTCCCAAAGCATAAGCAATCCGTGACCTGGCAACGCTTTCCAGGACCATGACGAGCGACAACAGTACAAAAACCTGCGTTATACGGCCAGCACAATTCGTAGAAAACAGCGACCCATCAAGGCATCGATCCCGAAAACTGCAATCCACGGCCTGGGATCCGGGCACTGCTAGCGTCCTGTGACTGGGATTCGCAAATTCGCTTTATCCGTCCCGGTCTTGCCAGGGCAGGGGACGCACACTGCCATCGACTGCGAATATCTGCGGAGCTTTAACTGGGAAAAAAGCGAGCAGGTGGATGGTTTCCTGTCCGCTAAACTCGACGCCATGCGTTTGCCTGGCCGGGATAACAATGGTAGCGGGTGCTGTCACGACTTCCGTCGAATCTCCCAGGGTCAGGACCAGGCTACCGGAGAGTATCACCAGAACTTCTTCCACCTCGTGGTAATGCAGCGGAATGTAGCCGCCTTTTTCAATCCATTGTTCCCAGATCGTGGTGGCTTCCGCCCCACTCTTATCCCCCACCAGAATCCGGGTCTGGATCCGCGGCACACTATGCGTAGTTAATGAGTCGTGTGAAAACGTTGGCATCTTAAAACGTCCTTTATTTCTCAGCAAAAGTGCACACGCGATTGAGATTTACAGAATATCATTGCCACGGTATCTTTGCGCATCCGTGTTCGCGCCTGCGCCCAAGGAACCCTCTCGATGTCCATACCGATCAGTATCCTTTTTGCCACGGCACAACGCCCCCAACTGGTCAAGCGGACCTTAACATCCTTGCTGTCCGTTGAACAGCCTTCCCAGTTCCAGGGGATCTGGGTCGTGGAAAACGGAACCCGCACTGGTGTCGAAAACATTGTCCAGGAGTTGGCTTCCTCGCTGCCGGTTCATTACCTGTTTTCTCCTGAGCCCAGCAAACCGGCAGCAATGAACCTGGGCTTTAGCCACCTGCCGAACAGCCTGGTTTACCTGACGGATGACGACGTACGATTTTATCCACAGACACTCACAGCCCTGGCTGCGGCGGCTCACGATGCTCCGCGTAACAGCTACTTTGGTGGCCCCTTTGACGTGGACTATGAAGAATCACCTGCTGAATGGCTAACCCCATTGCTACCATTCTCAGCCCGTGGTTGGTCACGCCCGCCCACTGAACCCACCCACCTGCCTCGCGGCCGTTTCCTCGGTTTCAATTGGGCAGCCTACCGGGACGACCTGGAGAAACTGGACGGTTTCAATCCCGCAATCGGACCGGGAACGACGGCTGACAGCACGGGTGACGAGTCCGAATTACAGTTGCGTTTGCGCAGCCATGGCATCCAGTCCTGGTACGTGCCCGAGATGCGATTGGCGCATTATGTACCTCGCGATCGCTGTTCAGCAGAATGGGCGATTGAGCGTGCCTATCGTCATGGAGTCGGCTGGGGCCAGATTCATCGCAATTCCCTACTGCGTCCGCTACTTACCATCAAGGCTGCCTGCTGCTGGCAATGGGCACGTCGCTCGCGAACGATTCATCAACAGGCGATCGCTGGCGAAGTAGCCAGCACGATCGCTCGCTACCGCGAATCAAAGTGGCGTGGGCGACTCGAAGGGCTGCGACACAGGGCTGCCTAGCGGTTAGCGGCCCGCTGGACCGCTGCTCGGAAATTTTCCTCGTGGAATTTCATAATGCGTAATCCCTGCTTCTGGTAAATCACCATGGCGCTATGAGGGGCTTCCGGGACAACCAGCTTCTGGTAGGGAATTTTCAATTCATCGAGGAACGTCATGTACGCCAGGTTGTTCTGGTAGTTAAACCCTTTCGTTCCGACATGAATGAGAATCTTGAGTGGTGGCTTGGGATTGGCGGCATACCTCCGGGCCAGGTCATACGTGTTGTATCCGCGAGCAAACTTGAGCGAATCACTCTCTCGCCCATCATTCTCAGAAATCCTTTTCTCGGTCGCATGCCCAGCCCCCCCCGGTGCCGCGGAGCCGAACAGCTGCGGATGCTTAAACATAATTCGCGTGGTACCTCGTCCTCCCTGCGAGAACCCCTCCAGGCCACGACCACCTCGACTGGCAAGGGTCCGATAAGTCGCATCGACATGCGGAATCAGTTCCTTGACAAAGACGTCTTCGCCCAGCGAATTCTTTTCGGGGTAGTTATAGTGACTCACCTCGCCACCGTTGACGAACACGTAGATCATCGGGGCCACCTGGCCACTTCGAATTGCCTTGTCGATAACGGGCGACAAGCGGACACTCTTGGTCTCGCTACCGGGACGTCCACCGTGCAGGTAATAGACCACCGGGTAGCGACGAGCCGAGTTTTTCTGACTGGCATAACCTGGAGGCAGGTAAATACAATATCCCACCGGGATCTTCATGGAAGGACTGGGAAACGTCTGGTGTTGAACACCGGGAAAATCACCCTTGGGCAAGGGATTCACCCACCGGAAGGGAGCACGTTTTTTTGCCGGCTTGGAAGCCTGGGCCTGCACTTCGCTTGCTGCTGGTAACAGGCACCCCAGGACCATGAAACCACTCAGTAAATACGAACGCATCTCCTCATCCCCTCCTGCAAACACACCAAAGATTGACTGCCACCCAGTATAGCCGAACGGGGGGCGTCACCAGCAAGCCCTGGCAGGTGGCTAGGTCAAGCCGGGAATCGGCGGAGCATGGTAGATATGATGAGGCCGATCGAAGGCATCGTACCAGGCAGCTGTCCGCGGAATCCCCAGGGCCTCGTAGATCGTGGCTGCCAGGTTTTCAGGACGCTGCGGATTATCAGCGGGATAGCCACCGCGGCGATCCGAGCGTCCAATCACGTTCCCTCCACGAACACCACCTCCGGCAAAGAAAACCGTTTGCACGGCGCCCCAGTGATCACGACCCGGCAACTTATAGTGCTTGGGCAAAAGTGTAATCTCCGGCGTACGACCAAACTCACCTGCCATCACAATCAACGTATCATCAAGCTCCCCGGTCTCATGGAGATCATCCAGCAGTGCCGAGACAGCACGATCGGTCGGAGGAAACAAGCTATCCTTGAGATGAGGAAATGCGTTGCCATGGGTGTCCCAGGTCTCGTCACTGCCCAGGTTCACCTGGACCAGGTTCACACCTGCAGACACTAATCTGCGGGCCATTAACAGCGACCAGCCAAAGGCATTACGGCCATACCGTTCCTGCTCCTTGTCTTCCGCATGGGTCACGTCCAGTGCATGGTGAACCTTCGGGTCGACCAGCATGGAAATGGCAGACTCCCGGAACCTATCAAACTTTTCAGTTTGAGCTGCCTGGTCCAACTGGCTTCTCTGTCCAGCCAGGATATCTCGCAATTTCAGACGACCATCGATGCGCTGACGGGCCATGCCATGAGGTAGTTGCAGGTTCGGCGCCTGGTAAACTCGCTTATCCTCATTACCACGTTCCTGGTGATCAAACTTGTATTCCGGGTAAGCTCCATACGATGTCTTGTGGAACGGCGAGGCCTCGATAAACCAGGGGTTGTATTTCTCTCCCATCATGCCTGCGAACTGTCCCGGGATAACACGCCCCGAGTTATGCACCAGGCGCTCCGGCAGGACCACGGCTGGTGGCAGGTTGTTTTGCGGTTGCGTAACGGCCTTGGCGATCGACGCGATACAGGGCCAATCCGTGGACTTGGGCATGCTGCCACTAAAACCTGGCGGCAGATCTGAACGACCCGTCAACATGATATGGTGACCCTGGGAATGCTCATTCGAGGAGTGGGTCAGCGACCGACAGATGGCCCACCGATCACTCCGCTGGGCCAACATGGGTAAGTGCTCACAGATCTGCAGGCCAGGCGTCTTGGTAGCAATCGGCTTGAAATCGCCTCTGACATTGTCCGGGGCATCCGGCTTCATATCAAAGCTGTCCTGCTGAGCCAATCCACCGGAGAGAAAGATGTAGATCACGGACTTGGCACGTGGTTGCGATTGCCCGATCGCATCCACCACGGGAGCAGCTCGCAGGGCCTGCAAGTGGTTCATACCAAGACCCAGGATGCTCACGGCACCGGCCTGGATCGCCGTCCTTCGCGAAAGCGTCAAGTGTTCCGATCCGTGCTTACCACATCCCATGAAATCACCCTACCGAAACCTGTATTCTAAAAGCAACCGACCGTCCGATCGGCTACTGGCAAGTCCCTGCAGGTAGCATCGGCATCGGCTGATGGATTACTCAATACTTTAAGCAACTCGCTAGGCCACGGCAACAGAAAAGAGGCCTGCTTTCGTGGCCAGAGGCTAAAACGGCGGGAAAACAAGCCGATTAATCCGGAACCGGAACCAACCTAGCTGAACTGGATCGGACGATCGTGGTAGATATGGTAGGGCCGATTGGCTTCATCTTTCCAGACTGCGGTTTGGGGAATCCCCAGTGCTCCGTAAATCGTGGCCGCCATATTTTCCGGTCGCTGGGGATCGGAAGCGGGATAAGCGCCATCCTTATCGGATGAACCGACCACGCATCCTCCGGGAACACCACCACCGGCCATCAAGACCGATTGCACGGCTCCCCAGTGATCTCGGCCGGGCAGCGTCTTGTTGATCTTGGGCGTGCGCCCCATCTCGCCACACATCACGATCAGCGTATCATCCAGCAAGCCACGCTCACCCAGGTCGTCCAGCAATGCCGAGAGGGCCTGGTCCGTGGGCGGAAAAAGGCAGTCCTTGAGCAGCGGGAAATTATTATCGTGCGTATCCCAACTCTCGTTATTCCCCAGGTTCACCTGGACCAGGTTAACACCTGCCTCCACTAACTGACGAGCCATCAACAGGGACCAGCCAAAGGCATTTTTTCCATAGCGTTGTTGCACCTTGTCATCCACGCTATGAACATCAAAGGCCCGTTGCACCCGGGGCTCGGTCAAAAGCGATATCGCCGCTTGCCGATTATTATCAAATGATTCAACGGCGGCCGCTGACTCCAGTGAAGCGCGTTGTGAATCCAGCAGCGAACGCAATTGGGCCCGGTTGGTCAGGCGATTGCGATTGATCCCCTCCGGCAAGCTCAGGTTGGGCGCCTCGAACTTGAGTTCCGGATTTTTCTCGCGTCCACGCCGAAAATGAAACTCGTAATCCGGATAGGCACCGTAAGATTTTGCATTAAAGGGAGAAGCGCCGATAAACCAGGGATCACGGCGATGGCCCATCTGGCCACCGAACTGACCAGGAATCACACGCCCTGTGCGATGCACCAGGCGTTCCGGCAGGACCACGGCCGGTGGCAAATTATTATTACGGGGGGGCAACGCATCCCCTACAACCGAGGCGATCGAAGGCCAATCGGTATCCTGTGGTTTGCTGCCGTTAAACCCCAGTGGCAACGGGGTGCGACCGGACTGGAGCGCCATGTGGCCCTCGGAGTGTCCGTTGTACGGTGTTCCGAGTGAACGTACGACGCTCCATTGCTCACTCCGCTGCGCCAGGCCCGGCAGGTGCTCGCAGATCTGCAAGCCCGGAGTCCGTGTGGCAATCGGTTTAAACTCTCCACGAATATCAGCCGGTGCAGATGGCTTCATGTCGAAGCTGTCATGCTGCGTCAAACCACCAGAGAGGAAGATAAAGATAACAGACCGGGCCGTTCCGGACGGCGCGGTCCCCTCACCATCTGCCGCCCGCAAGGCTTGCAGATGATTCATTCCCATGCCGAGAATTCCCACGGACCCCGCCTGGATCAGCTGGCGGCGCGAAACATACGGATGTTTACAGGATTCAAGGTTTGTCTTCATGGCACGTGACTGACTTTCCTGAACAATCGGTCGATCGCAACTGGACTCTGACGTCTCGTTCCTACCAATTTAACGGCCTGACAGATGGTGGGCAACAGATCTTTCCACGCTGTCAGCTAGCCTGCAAAACACTGGGTCCCCCCGTCCACGCGAATCACCTGCCCGCTCACGAAACCAGCTGCTGGCGTACAGAGAAAGCCTACCATACTAGCCACTTCCTGGGGGCGTCCATATCGTTCCAGCGTCCCCTCCTCGATCAGGCGATCCTCCTCGATCTCGTGGATTCTCAGGAAACGCTCGGTCACCGTACCGCCCGGGGCCACGCAATTGACCGCAATGTTATAAGCTCTCAGTTGGTCCGCCAGGCAACGGGTGTAACTGTGCACTGCCGCCTTGGCCACGGCATAGATCGATCCTTCCGGCCGACCGACACAACCCGCGATGCTTCCCACCGTGAGAATGCGTCCCGCCTTGCGTTCCATCATTCCCCCAGCCACTTCACGACAACAGAGAATCGTCCCCAGCAAGTTACGGTCCATCACGCTGCGCAGGTCATCCAACGAAATATTCAAGCAGTCATCTGCTTCCGGACGCCCCCCTCGACCGACGTCCGTACCGCCAGCACCGATATCACCACCAGCACAACAGACGAGAATATCGATTTGCTTCCAGGCCTGGCGAATTTCCGCGACAACGCGCGCCACTTCCTGCTCATCTGTCACGTCACACCAGGTGGCCATGGTCTGTCCCTGGTGGGCCGCTGCCACGTCATCAGCAACCTGCTGCATGGACTCACCTTCCCCGAACGTTTTGGGACTGTCTGCGCGCGTACCGTGAATTGCCACGGATGCCCCCAGCCGGCAAAGCTCGTCGGCCATCGCACGTCCCAGGCCACGGGATGATCCAGTAATCCAGGCCACCTGGCCTGCCAACGGTTTTTCAGCAACATCGCTCATCGTGAAATCACTCCTTCCGGATGAATCGTAACATCCTCATCATGACCGCTGCGAGAGCACCGAGAC
>JAZADA010000130.1:0-6802 GCA_036124135.1 Planctomycetota bacterium
ACGCCTGGCCAGGTCGATTCGAGTCCAGCAAGGGTTTGACCAGCTTGAACAGTTCCCGCGCATGTTGCTGGCGATGACGGCTCAGTTGTTCATACCAGAAACCAATAACTTGCGAGGCGTTGGCAACCGGCTTGAGAGGATCCCGCGAGGCAGGCAGAAAAAGAACTTGCTGGTCCGGGCGACGTGCCACGTGCCAGCCACGGGTTTGTGCTGCCTGCCGGGGCAGTTTTAATTCGTCACAGCGGGTTGCCAGCTTTTCCAGGGAAGCCTGCAGGTTGGTATCTGCCTCGGCACGCATGGCTGCCAACGGTTGATCGGCCGCCCGGGCGATCGCTGGCGATGCCAGGATCATGCTCACCAGCCACAGCCAGCACGGCGAGAAAGGTAGCCAACGAGTTGTGGAGGGAACGCTCAAGAGCCGGTTTCCAGGTAGATTTGAAATGGATGGGAGCCTGCCTGGCCGCCGGGCAGCAGACGTCAGGCAGCAGATACGTCCTATTCTATCATTGCCCGCTGACCGAGGCAGGGCTTGCTTTTCAGGGAGAATCACGAAAAAACCCGGTGTTTCTGTGAGGAAACACCGGGTGCGCAAGCTTTGCTGGCGATGACAGTATGGACTAGTCGTCACCAAAAGCAGCATCAAAGGCTAGTCCGCTGGGAGCAAAATCAATCCCGCGGGTGAATTCACATGCTTCGCGTGCACCGAATTCTCGGTCCATTCCCGAATCTTCCCACTCGATCGAGAGGGGACCCTGGTAGTCAATGTCATTCAGGGCTCGGATAATTTCCTCGAAATTCACAGCTCCACGACCGGGGCTGCGGAAGTCCCAGCCTCGTCGTGCATCACCAAAATTGAGGTGACTGGCCAGGATACCGGTGCGTCCATCGAGCGTGGTGATGGCATCCTTGATATGTACGTGGTAGATCCGATCCGGGAAGGCACGGATGAATTCGACAGGATCGACTCCCTGCCAGTGAAGATGGCTGGGGTCAAAGTTGAAGCCAAATTCTTCCCGGTGATCGAGCGCCTCGAGTGCTCGCTGGGCCGTGTAAATATCAAAGGCAATTTCCGTCGGATGAACTTCCAGGGCAAATCGAACACCACATTCACCGAAGACATCCAGGATGGGATTGAAACGCTCGGCCAGCAATGCAAATCCATCGTCGATCATCTGCGGTGACACGGGTGGGAACGAGTAATTGAGATGCCAGATGCTTGACCCGGTGAATCCGTTGACGACTTCCACGCCAAATTTCTGGGCAGCCCGTGCCGTGTTCTTGAGTTCTTCGCAGGCTCGCTCATTCACACCGGCCGGGTCCCCGTCTCCCCAGACATAGGGTGGGATGATGTCCTTGTGACGTTGATCGATGGGATCCAGCACGGCCTGGCCTACCAGGTGAGCGCTGATCGCATGACATTGCAGATCATGGCTGTCGAGCAGTTCTCGCCGCTTCGAGCAATAGTCATCCTCGGCCAGGGCCTTGTCGACTTCGAAATGGTCGCCCCAGCAAGCCAGTTCGATTCCGTCATAACCAAATTCCCTGGTCATGCGTGCCATGTCTTCGATTTTCAAGTCAGCCCATTGGCCGGTAAATAATGTGACCGGTCGCGCCATGATGGTCTCCTTCACTTCACAAAAAAACGAGTCCTGCGTGGGTCAGGCGATCCACGGTGTCAACCGATTTGCAGGACGTATGAACTAGGGTTTGCCCTTTACCGAGTGGTCAATCCCTGAGCATGGGCACCAAGTCGTCAGATCCGTCTGAAGAAGTTGTTATTGTGTCCTTCTGGAACCGAATCCGCAACTCCCGGTCGAATTTCCTCGCGTCGAATGACGCCGGGCAGCTTGCCGGGCACCGGTCGCCATGCTTCCAGTCGATCGCTTCGGGTTACGTTGGCCTTGACGGCTGGGCAAAACCTTCGTTATTTCAAGACCCATGTTATACTTCCGGCAGGGTTCTACCTGCTGTTCGGAGCGATCAACCTTCCTGGGAATAAGGATGCGTACCATGCGATACCTGCCACGAGTCATACAGGCGCTGGCGATCTGGCTCCTGGTGCTGGCCACGGGTGCCTGTTGGGCTGCCCCACTGGTCTCCCTGGAACTGGGGACCGAGGCCGGTTTCCCCCTCGGTGGAGAACGCAAGTGGCTGATGCTGCTGAAGGATTGCCAGCTTTCGAACATTCGCTTTCGCAGCCTGCGCCCGGGGACCAAGATTGAAATCAGGAATCGTGGTACCGAGGAATCCCCCAGCTATGTCGTGACCGGCGCCTTGACGGCTCGCAATACGCTCCGCCTGCCAGGTGTCGAGTTTCGTTACGGGGAAAAGGTGGCGATCAGCAAGTGGGTGGAAAAACTCAAGGTGGACGGGATGGAAAACCTGACGGCCGAAAAGGGTCCTTTTGGTTTGACCAAGAAGCAGCTGTTGCAGTTGCATGAAGCGATGACCGGCAAGATTAATTTCAAAACCCGTGGTATGAAGAATGTCGAGGTGATCAACCAGATTGCCAGGGGATTGAAGGTTTCCGTGGCAGTCGATCCAGCGGCCCGGCAGGCACTCGCCGGGGGAGAGGTCCTGCAGGATGAGTTGCAGGGATTGAGTGCCGGTACCGTGATGGCGATCACGTTGCGCCCCCAGGGTCTGGTACTGGTTCCCCAGAAACCAAGTGGCCAGGAGGTGCGCCTGGTCATCATGGGTTCGGACCAGGTCAAGGAATCCTGGCCAGTGGGATGGCCGCCCCAGAAGAATCCTGGTCTTCTCATGCCCGCACTTTTCAAGAGCCTGAGCGTGGAAATTGACAAGGTTGCGTTGTCCGAGGCCCTGGGAGCCATCGCACCACGTTTAAAGGTTCCGTTCGTGATTGACTATAACGCGCTGGCCCGGGATCGTATTGACCTGGATGCGGTCAAGGTAAACGTCCCCTCCGGGCGCACCTACTACAAGAAAATTTTAGACCAGGTGCTTTCCCAGGCCCGGCTGTATTGCGAGATCCGCGTCGATGAGGTGAATACCCCGTTCATCTGGATCTCGAATTTCAAGAAACCCTGAGCAGGATCAGAGCAACTCATCCAGCTGGCCGACCAGTTTTTCAAAATGCCCCAGGGCGGTATCCACCGCATCGGGTTGCTCCATGTCCACGCCCGCATTTCGGAGCAGATCCAGCGGGTCTTTCGAGCAACCGCCCTGGAGGAATCCGAGGTAGTCGGCAACTTCTGATGCGCCTCCCTGCAGGACGCGTTGGCTCAAGGCGATCGCCGCCGACAGGCCTGTGGCATACTTGTACACGTAAAAGGCACGGTAGAAGTGGGGGATTCGAAAACACTCCAGGGCCAGGTCGTCATCGAGGGTAAAGTCGGGTCCGAAGTAATCTTTCAGCAGGCCGAAATAAACATCCTTGAAAGCCTGGACGGTTAACGGCTCTCCCTGCTGGGCCATCTCGTGCGTGATCTTCTCGAACTCGGCAAACATCGTTTGCCGAATGATCGTGCCACGGATAGCATCCAGTTCCCGGTTGATCAGGTAAGCACGCTGCTGATCATCCTGGGCCTGTTCCATCATGCGAGCCGTTAACAGCTGCTCGTTAAACGTGCTGGCCACCTCGGCTACGAAAATCGTGTAGTTGTAGTACTCGAATGGTTGGTGCTGGGAGGAAAGGTAGGAATGCATGGAATGACCCGCCTCGTGGGTCAGCGTGAATACATCATTCAGGACTTCTGGTTTGTAGTTCATCAGGATGTACGGGTCGCCGTCAAACGAGCCGCAGCTAAAGGCACCGCTCTGCTTACCCTGGTTCGGATAGCGATCGCACCAGCGACCGTGGAGTCCCTTCTGCAGGGCATCCGTGTAATCAGATCCCAGTGGCTCCAGGGATCCCAGGATCAATTCGACCGCCTCATCCCAGCCATGGTGACTGGACAGGTCGCTGAGGATAGGTACGTACGTATCGTAGTGATGGATGTCATCCAGTTTCATTTTGCGTCGCCGTACATCGTAATAACGATGCAGGGCTGGCAGATTCGAACGAACCGAGGCAATCAGGTTGTCGTAAACCGTGCTCGGCATATTGTCTGGAAACAATGCTGCTTCCAGGGCACCCTCGTAGCCACGTGCCTGGGCATAGTAGACGTCTTTTAGGATCGAGCCACTGAGCGTCGCTGCAAACGTGTTTTCGTGAGCTGCAAATTGCTCGTAGTACTGGTGAAAGGAAGCCTTGCGCACGGCACGGTCTGGGGAAATCAGGAACTGAGAAAAAGTCGCGTTGCTTAATTCGACGAGCTGGCCTTCCTCGTTTTCCAGGGACCCGAATTTTAGATCCGCATCGTGCAGTTGACGAAATGCCTTGGCGGCGGCCTGGGCCATCTCGCCCTGCATGGCCAATAGCTTTTCTTCGGGGTGGCTTAGTGTGTGCGGGCGAAAACGAACCATGCGTTCCAGTGCCAGCCGAAATGGTTGCAGGACATCCGTTTCCAGGAAGGCATCCATCTGGTCGGATTCAATCGCCATGATCTCCGGCCGGATGAAACTGCTGGCCTGCCCGGCGCGGGTTGCGAGGTTCTGGAAACGTGCCAGCATTCCCTGGAAGTGACTGTCGGCCTGGTCCTGGGTCGTGAGCAGGAAGGCATAAATCCCCAGTCGCTCACCGAGCCGTTCCACTGACGAATCAAATTGCAGGCAGTCGGCTAACGTCTCGGCACTTTCGCCCAGTTTGCCCTCGTAGGCCTGGTAGCCCTCCAGTTGCTGTTCAAATTCCGAGAAGCCTGCTTCCCAGCCAGCCTCGTCTTCGAAAAGACTCCCCAGGTCCCAGGTATCTTCTGTCTTGACGTCTTTTCGTTCCGGCAGCCGAATTACCTGGTCCATTGAATCTCCTCGTGATGGTTAGATGTCCGCGTGTTTCACGCTACCATTGCAAGATCGCAGATCCCCACGCCAATCCTGCACCAAAGCCGCTTAGCAGGACCTTGTCTCCTCGTTGCACGCGACCCTGCTGGCAGGCTTCTTCCAGTGCCAGGGGAATACTGGCCGCCGAGGTGTTTCCATAGCGGTCCAGGTTGACGAAAACCTGGTCGGGGTCCAGGCCCAGGTGGTCCGTAGCTGCGTCGATGATCCGCATGTTCGCCTGGTGAAAAACGACCAGGCTCAAGTCTTTCTTTTCGATGCCGGCGTGTTGCATCACAGCCGTGACCGATTCCGTTATGGTTCGCACTGCCCACTTGAAAACAGCTCGTCCGTCCATTTGCAGGTACTGCCGACCCGCCGTCATGGTTGATTCGGTCAGTGGTTCCCGCGAGCCGCCTCCGGGTACCCAGAGTGATTCTCCGCCGCTGCCATCGGCACCCAGCGTGAAAGCGAGGAGGCCGGGGTTGTTGTCGTTTCCTCCCAGCAGGACCGCTCCCGCTCCATCTCCGAAAAGGGGATAGGTTTTCTTGTCCTTGGGATCCACGATGCGAGAAAGCAGGTCTGCACCAATTACCATCACGCGTTGATACGTTCCACTGTGAATAAAATGCATGCCCGTGATCAGGCCATACATGAATCCCGCGCAGGCTGCGTTCAGGTCCAGGGCAGGACAGTGTGCTCCCAGTCCCTGTTGCACGACGCAGGCCGTGGAGGGCGTCATATGATCGGGTGTCATGGTGGCGACCAGGATGAAATCCAAATCATCCGCCTCGAGTTGGGCCTGTTGTAAACAATGGCGAGCCGCTGCCAGGGCGACATCGCTGGTTGCCTGGTCCGCTGGTGCACGGCGACGCTCCCGGATTCCGGTGCGTTGCACGATCCAGTCGGCATCGTATCCCAGCTGGGCAAGGTCCTCGTTGCGTACTATTTCGGACGGGGCGCAGGCTCCGGTCGCGATCACTTCAACGCCAGTCAGTGACTGGATTGAGTCGTGTGGATTCGGACGCTCAGCTGAAGATCGTCGCTGCGCTGACGAGGGGGTGGTTGGCTGATCCGAGCTCGCTGTATCACCCGACCGATTTTCCTGATTGTCCACACGTGAAGCCATTCTCTTGCCGCTTCTAACGTTTCCCGAAAGCAATAAAAGCAGTTGTGAATATAACAGAAGCCGCTGGATTCCACAGCAAGCAGTTGCAAACCGGTTAGCGAGGTTCTTGCTCGATGGTAATCCATTCCCGCCGGGACTCGCTCTCCAGCACAGCACCTGCCACGATTTGAGCCTGTAATCCATCGTAGAAACTGGGCGTTGCCGCCCGTCCTTCCACGATGGCCGAGACAAACTCCCAGACCAGGTCGTAGCGGAAAATAGTAGCAGGTTCACCCTCTGAAGGATCCCGCGGACTATCCGCCGGTTTCAGAAAGGACTCCGGAACGTCGATGGGAGCTAGATCCTGCCCCGTCTTTCCCAGCCAGATCTGGTTTGGTTGGTGTAGTCGATATACCGCGGATGCTTCGGAACCATTGACCTCAGCCCATTCATGTCCAAAACCATCGAAACCATAACCCTTGGCTAACGTGGTTCCTTCCCAGACACCGACGCCTCCGTCGCGGAACTGGCCGATCAATGCTGACCAGTCATCCACTTCAGAGGCTGGACAGGATTCTCCATCGACCGTTTTGTCGCGAGGAACGAACTGGGCAACCGCACCGCAAACACGATCCAGTGGTCCCATCAGGTCGAGGGCAAAATCAATTCGATGAATGGTCATGTCGAACAGGTCTCCAGCGCCGGCCCGATCCTCGTATTGCCGCCAACCCCAGCTGGTTTCGGGCCAGTCCAGGAAACGTTGGCTGCGAAAATGGCGTAAGGCTCCCAGCTCGCCGCTGGCAGCCAGGTGTTTCA
>JAZADA010000131.1:0-5952 GCA_036124135.1 Planctomycetota bacterium
ATGAGATTCTACCTCGCTGCGACGTCCTGAATCTGTTGAGAATCCAGTTTGAACGGCAGTACACGCGCCCATTTCCATCGGTACGCGAGTATGCCTTGCTCTACGCAATGAACCGGGAGCGTATGCGGCTGGCCAAGGACGACATCCTGATCATGGCTCCTGGCCCCATTAATCGTGGCGTGGAAATTACACCTGATGTCGCTGATGGTCCACATTCGGTTATCCTGGACCAGGTCCACAATGGCCTGGCTGTTCGTATGGCCGTTTTGGCGTTGGTACTTCATCAGCAGGAAACAACTCACTCCGCATAGAACGTTACGCGATGCAATTACACGTCTTTCGCACATCCCCTGACCAGCTTGAAATCGAACGAAACTGATGTCTCAAATCCTGATTCGTAACGGACGCGTGATCGATCCCAGCCAGGGACTGGACCGTGTCACTAACCTCCTGGTGGAAGACGGTCGTATCGTGGCCCTGGACGCAGCGGAGAACGGGGCTGAAACGACCATCGATGCCAGCGATCGAATCGTTGCCCCCGGCCTGATTGACCTCCACGTTCAACTGCGGGAACCTGGCCACGAGGAAGACGAAACGATTGAATCCGGAACAGCGTCTGCGTTGGCTGGTGGATTCACCACGATCACCTACATCCCCAACACAGAACCTCCCCTGGACACTCAGGCAGGCGTGCAATACGTCCATCAAAAAGCGACCCGTGCTAACCATTGCCGAGTCTACGTGCTGGCCTGCGTCAGTAAGAACCGGGAAGGGAATGAACTGGCTGAAATTGGTACGCTCGTGGAGGCTGGTGCGATCGGTTTAACTGATGCCATGCGCCCCCTGCATAACACCGAGTTGCTGCGACGGGCCCTCGAGTACTGCCGCATGTTCAAGAAACCCATCTTCAGCCATCCCGAAGTGCTTGAGCTAACGCATGATGGAATCATGCACGAGGGAGAAACTTCCATGGTCCTGGGACTCGCCGGTATGCCGGCTGATGCCGAGGACGTGATGACAGGGCGTGATCTGCGACTGGCCGAGGCAACCTCCGGACAACTACACCTGATGAATATCTCCAGTGGTGGCAGCGTGGAGTTGATTCGACGAGCCAAGGCCCGTGGAGTTGCTGTTTCCGCCGAGGTCTGCCCTCCACATTTCAGTCTCAATGACCAGTCCCTGCGTTCCTTCAACGCCAATTTCAAAATCAACCCACCGCTACGTTCCCAGGATCACGTGGAAGCCTGCATCGAGGGCCTCGTCGATGGCACGATCGACGTCATCGCCAGCGGTCACGCTCCGCGAGCGTCAGAAAAGAAAATGCGGGAACTGGACCAGGCACCGTTTGGCATGGTGAATCTGGAAACCACGCTGGCCCTGACTATTACCCACCTGATCGCCAAGGGGCACCTGGACTGGTCCAGTGCCCTGGCCAAGCTAACCATCAACCCGGCTCGGGTACTCGGTATTGACCGAGGGACATTGCAGGTAGGGGCCGATGCAGACATCACGATTATTAATCCAGACGTCCGCTGGCAAGTTTGTGCGGAAGAGTTTCTTTCTCCCAGTGCCAATACGGCCTACGAGGGAGTCGAACTCCAGGGACGAGCCGAACACGTGCTGGTTGGTGGTGTCACCAAGTACAGCGCTGGCAAGCTACTGTAAACAGCGGGTCGTTTCCCAGGTAACGACCGCAGAACATCTTCCCGGGAGTGATCGTCCACCATGAACGATTCTATCTCCGGGCGAGCCCGGCTCGCCTCCGCTCCATTGCTGCTGATCGACGGCTATAACCTGCTTTATGCCACCGACATCATTGGGCAGGGAAGTAACGCCGGTACGCTCCAGGCCTCGCGGCAGGCGCTGCTGGACTTCCTGCTCGATACTCTCCGCGAGGACCTCCTGGAACGCACGATCATCGTCTTCGACGCCAAGGACCCTCCACCTGGATTACCGCGACAAGTCAAGCAAGGACCATTGCAGATCCACTATGCGACTGGTTTTCCAAACGCCGACCAATTACTAAAAGAGTACATTGAAATTCATACCGCACCACGGCAACTGCTGGTCGTTTCCAGTGACCACGAGGTACAAAGAGCAGCTCGACGCAGGCGTGCAACCTTCGTTGACAGTGATGTCTGGTACCGCAAGGTACGCAGCCAACAAAACGGTCCTCACTCTCCCCGGGCAGGATCCCACGATAAGCCCGCAGGAACACCATCTGCTGCAGAAGTACAGCGATGGATGGAAGAATTTGGAACCGTTCCCGAGGAACTGGAAACTGCAACCGAAGCTACAGGCAGTTCGGATCCTGGCCCGCCGGCCAAGGAAAACACGGACGAACCAGGCGACATCAGCAATCCCTTTCCGCCTGGATATGCCGACGACCTGCTGAGCGATGAAGATGAATTGGATGGCTTCCGGTTAGACTAGCGAGCAACATCGCCTAGCTGGCCACCTGGATCTCTTCGCCCACTTCCCACTGCGTGAGATCGTCGGTATCACGGGTCACGTGTCGATAGAGCGTATCACGCTCCACCGGTTCACGCCCCGCTTCCACGATCAGCCTCTTGATATCATCTACCGATAGAATTTCCGGGGTCGTAGCACCCGCATCGTGGTAAATCAATTCGTGACGCACCGTACCATCCAGGTCATCTGCCCCGTAAGACAGAGCTGTCTGAGCCGTACCGATCCCCAGCATGATCCAATAGGCCTTGATGTGAGGAAAATTGTCTAGCATCAAACGGGAAACAGCCACTGTCCGCAGGTCCATCAAGGCCGAGGGTTTACGAATGTGAGACAACCCCGTGTTCTCCGGGTGAAAAGCCAGTGGAATGAAGGTTTGAAAACCATTCGTTTCATCCTGCAATTCACGTAATCGAATCAAATGGTCAATACGATGATAAGCATTTTCTATATGGCCGTATAACATCGTGGCATTGGTTTTCAAACCCAACTGGTGCGCTGTTCGATGGATATCAATCCACTTGCCAGCATCTGACTTGTGTTCACAAATCTGGTCACGCACCTCGGGGTGAAAAATCTCGGCACCTCCACCTGGCATACTGCCCAAGCCAGCCTCGATTAAATCCTCGAGAATTGAACGCACGGGCTTCTTGGTCAGAAATTCGAACCAGTTGATTTCCACACCCGTCCAGGCCTTCAGGTGCAACGTGGGATGGGCCTGGTGAAGGATATCAATAATGTGGACGTACCAGTCATATTTTTTCTGGTGATGCAAACCGCCTACGATATGTAATTCTGTACATCCGTTTTCAACTGCCTCCTGACCACGGGCCAGGATCTGATCATCACTCATCAGGTAACCGCGTTCATCACGCAGATCTGCCCGAAATGCACAGAAATTACAACGATACACGCAAACATTCGTGGGATTTAAATGCGTGTTGATATTGTAATAGGCCACGTTGCCGTTTTTCCGCTCGCGGACCAGGTTTGCCAGTCGGCCCACCTGTTGTAGCGGCGTGGCAGGGTCGTACAACAACATTCCGTCGTCAAACGAAAGACGTTCACCATTCTGGACCTTTTCCTGAATGCTTTCCAGCGATGCGTTCCCGGTTCGATCCATAATAGCTAACTATCCAGCAGGTCTATTACCAACAAAAGTACATGCCTCAGACAACCGTCTAATGTCGCCTCTAATTAACCCGTTGTCCAGAGAGCATCATCAGGGGACAAACAAAAGACGACGTAACGCCTGCTCGGCCAGTTGACGGATCCGTACATCATCGTCCTTGAGACACTCCTTGAGTTTGGCTATCGCGGGCTTGGCAGGTGCCCCAAGGCTTCCCAGGGAAAAAATCGCCAGGCAGCGGGCACGATGAACCGGGGAAGACACCTGACGCATTAATTCTGGTACCGCTGGAGCACCGATTCGGGTCAAGGCAGCCGCAGCGGCATCACTTAACTGGTCATCCGGTGCAGCCAGGATGGCACCCAGCTCAGCACAGGCTCCCGCCGCATCCTGCCGGAGACGCCCCAGTTGAACCACGGCTGCTCGTTGCACCGTCAAGTTCTTGTCATGCAATAAAACATGCCGATAAATCGGCACCGCTTCCTCCGGCAGGGCAATGCGAGACACCCCGTACAAACTGGCCTTGCGCACCGTGTCAGCCGGATCCTGTTTGACCGACTCGACCAGTGCAGGCAGCACCACCTGCCACTCGATTTTCAAACGCCCCAGGAAACGGGCCACTGCAGCACGATTCTGGGTTTCTTCCCTGGCTACCTGCAACATGGCTACCAGTCGTGGGATGGCGGGACGAACGGTCTCAGCTGGCAACCGCGTCACGATCTGTAACGCCAAACCACGCACCTTGGCATTCTCATCCTCTAGCCTCGCTAGAAAGGCCTCTTGCAAACCGACATCCTGGACCACGAAACGTCCCGTCAGGTAATAGGTAGCTCCCTGCCGAACCAGCGGAGAACCGTCTTCCATCAAGGCCAGGAAAATATCGTTCCCAAGCTCCTGGTCGTCCAACGCCTGTTGGGCCTGGCTGCGGGCAGCAGGATCCTCTCCTACCAACTGGACCAGCAACTCACGCAGCTGCTTGGCAACTTCCGAACCCGGATCCCCGGAGCTTATGGCCCCGCCTGTCTCCGTGGCAGGATCGGCCTGCGAGTTGCTGCCAGGGACCGTACTGGCATCGCTGGAACCGGTTGAGTCCGCAGGCTGACTGGTGCCGGCAGGTTCCGCTGGACTCCCAGCGGGTTCTTCTCGACTGCAGCCCACACAGCTCATACCAACAAGCAAACCGATAATGACGATGTCGACTGAATTCCTCGTGCTTGCCATGTGCTCACCCTTACTTGCTGTCCATACCATCATGCGAGCAATTGCATCCTTGCCGCGAACGAGCCTTTAGTTTAACAGGAGATCCAGTGTTACGATCAAGAACAATCCGATGCTAACAACGGCATTGACACGAAAAAATGCTAAATTTACGCGAGACAGGTCATCCGGCCGAACCAACCAATGCTCGTAAAGCAACAACACCGCTACCGCCAGGATCCCCAGGTGGTAAATCCATCCTAGCCCGACCGGTGGTCCTCCTAACGTTTCTGAGCAGGGAAGCAGCATCAGCACCAGCAACATACCCAGGTGACTCATGGCCGCCACACGCAGGGACCATCTCACTCCCAGCCGTGCCGGAATACTGTGTAAACGTGCCTGGCGGTCGAACTCCACGTCCTGGCACGCATAAATAATATCGAAACCACCGACCCATAGCAGGATAGACAGCCCTAGCAAGCCGGCAGGCAACAGATCCAGTGGAGCAACCAAAACCGTTTGGCCTCGCAGGGCAATCCAGGCACAAATGGGTGTTAGCATCAGGGCAGCCCCCAGGTAGAAATGTGCCCACATCGTAAAACGCTTGGTGTAACTGTAGATCAACAGGAATAACAGAACAGGGACTGACAGGTACAAGGGCAGGGGGTTGGGAAAGAAGAGGAGGGTCGAAGCCACGAACCCGAGAGACATCACAAGCGTGAAACCCATGACAAAACGCCGGCTAAGCAATCCCTGGGGAAGATGCCGGATACTGGTACGCGGGTTATCAGCATCAATCGCGTGATCAACCAACCGATTAAATGCCATGGCTGCACTACGTGCGGTCACCATGCATAGCAAAATTCCCAGCAGATCCTGCAGACGAAAGGCGGTTATGGCGCCCATCCGATCCTTGACCAACCAGGCCATCACCGCTGCCAACAGGGCAAAAGGGAGGGCAAAAATGGTATGGCTAAACCGAATCATCCCCAGAATTTGACGCAACCGTTTCATCATGCTTTTGTTCTTTACCCCATCGCTGCATCAACTGGTTCTCGATTCCTAACTGGTCCAGGAGACGTGCCACGATAAAATCGACAAGATCCAGGACCGATTCCACCCCGTGATACCAACCAGGCATGGCTGGCAAAACCACC
>JAZADA010000132.1:0-17967 GCA_036124135.1 Planctomycetota bacterium
CTACATCGTCAAAGGTTAAACCACTCTTGAGTCGCGGGCCGTCACCGACAGCAGGTGTCCCGGCTGGTCCCTTCCCTGTATTGGTCGGATCCACTTCGCCATCGGCCAGGTTACGGATACTGCGAACGGTGTGCAGTAACTGCTGGGCACGTCGTGCCAGCGTTACTTTTTCTTTGGTGTCCTGGCATTTCTTGGCACGGTGAAAGAGGATTTCCGAGGCCTGGGCATATTTCTGGGCTGCCGATCCGCGGTCATTGCGTCCCAGCGCACCGGTACCGGCATCGATCAGATCGAGGATCTGCTGGCCGTCCTTCACGCCCGTGGCCGCCATGCTAGTTCTCCTGGTCGGGTTCAGCTGTCGGTGGAGAAGGTTCGGCCGGTTCGGGAGCTGCTGGGGTTTGTGCCTTGCGGGCCGCCTGTTCACCCTTGGCAATGGCAGCATCCAGGTCTTTCATGACATCCTGCAATCCACCGCCGGACTCGGTCACGGTACCACCGCCCTCCCCATCCAATTCCGCCATGAGTTCATCCAGGCCTTCGTCGCTGGTACCCTGGATAATGGTTTCTGCACCTTCACTGACCTGCTGCAGCATGGTGGCCAGTTTTTCCTGTTGCAGGGTGCCTTCAATGGTTGCCTCGTTGATGAAGACTTCCATTTCTCCCATGTCCATGTCGGTTAACATGGTGGCCACACCCATGCGATCAAAGAATTCCATGTTGTCCTTGATGAGGATGAAGTTGTTGACCGTCTGCATCAACTTGTGACAGTGCGAGGACTTGGCATCCACGGCACGTGCTCGCAGTCGCGTGTTCTGGATCTTGCGAGCCACGATTTTTTTCTGGGTTGGGGTTTGCGCTTCCCCGTACTCGCTCTTCATCTGGATCTCGTCCGTGTGAAGACGATCTGCTTCCGTATCGAGCTTGCGCTGCTCCTGTTGCAGGGTGATCCGTTCACGGTTCAAGTCGTCCAGTTTCAGATCGCTGAGTGTGCGTGTTTTCTTGCCAAACAGGCTGCTGAGCAGTCCCATGGTCCGGTCCTTTCGTAAGGCACTGTAAAAAGCGTGGTTTCCTCTGGAAAAAGAAGTCCAATCGTTCCTTGAAACGGTCAGCTTATCCCAGTAAGATAACGGTTTCAAGAATGATTTGAATAAATTTGAACAAATATGGAAAGGTTTGGGTAGATGTTCGGAAACCTTTTTAAGTCAAAACGCCAGCGCGAACTGGGTCGAGAAATCGCCATGCAGCGAACGCTGACTTCCCATCGCCAGCTGATCAAGAAGCTGGAAAAGCATGAACACCAGTACATGGAAAAGGCCCTGCGAGCCAAGAAGCAGGGCGACCAGGGAAATTTCAAGCAGTTGTGTGGCATGGTAGCCCAGACGACCAACCAACGTCGTGGCATCGAGAGCCAGTTACTGCGCTTTGAAACGATGATGCAGAAACGGGATCAGTTCCGTTCCATGAAGGAATTTGCCGGTGGTCTCAAGGCGATGGCGCATTCGATCAGTGACGTGGTCAAGGAAGTCGATGCTGACCAGATGATTCGAGACGTCGAGACGTCACTGATGAATAACCAGCAAATGGAAACAACGATGGACATGGTTCTGGATCGTATTTCAGAAAGCGGTTTGACTGAAAACGTTCCGGAAGGTGGCATTTCTGCCAACGATGTGGAACGGATCGTGGGCGACCAGGCTGCAGCCGAAGAAGCCAATGCCGGTGTGGACCGGGAAATCGAGGCTGGCCTGAAAGCGATTGAACGCGAGTTGACCGGGGAAAGTTAATGTCCTTGCTCTACGATCGCTACCTGCACCACTTCGAAGCGGGCCAGCAGGCCTTGCAGGATGATCGCCATACTGATGCGCGTCGTGAATTACTCCAGGCCAGTCGCTATATCCTGAGATTGGCAGAAGAAGGGGATGATCCGGCCATGCAACGCGCGCGGAAGCGCAAGGGATTGCAGCTGCTGGAGCTGGCGCAGTCGATCTCGGCCGCATCTCATGGGACGGGATCTCCTGCAGCAGGGTCACTGGCAGAACCGACGCTTGATCGTCCCCCGGAAGAAACACAGGACAGTCGCTGGGAACAGGTTGATAGTCCAGGCGTGAACTTTGATGACATTGCCGGCCTCCAGGAAATCAAGGAGCTGATTCGCCAGCGCGTGATCTATCCTTTTCAAAATCCGGAACTGGCTGCTGAATATGGTCGCCGTCCAGGTGGCGGTATCCTCATGTACGGTCCACCTGGGACCGGAAAAACAATGATGGCCAAGGGGATTGCAACTGAATTAAAGGCACCGTTTTACAATGTCTTGTGCAGTGACATCATGAGTAAGTGGGTTGGGGATTCTGAGCAAAACCTGAAAGAACTCATGGAAGCTGCCCGGGCCCATCCGGCAGCTGTGATTTTCCTGGATGAAACCGAGGCCCTGATCGGTAAGCGGGGTGGCCAGTCGACGGTGATGAACCGTTTAATCCCCGAATTCCTGGCCCAGATCGATGGCCTGTCCAGCGGGGACGGAGGCCTGCTGTTACTGGGTGCTACGAATCGACCCTGGGACCTCGATCCGGCTGCCTTACGTCATGGACGCTTTGGCGAACATATCTACATCGGCTTGCCTGATCCGCCAGCGCGGCGGAAAATTGTTGAAATAGCATTGGACGGGATACCGTTGGCCGACGATATTGAACTGGATCATATTGCGGAGCAGACAGCTGGCTTCAGCGGTGCAGACCTGAAGGGTTTGGCGGAGCGAATTATCGACCCGGCCTACGCGGCAGCGATGGAGACCGGCCAACGGGTAACCGTGACGGCGGAACATGTCCAGCAGGCACTGGACAGGAGTCGTCCGTCGGTCAGCGAAAAAGAACTGCAGCGGTATGCCAGGTTCCGTGATGACGGTGAATGATGATCCGTTCCAGCAGAGAAGTGTAGGAGTATCAAGATGAGATTGATCCGACAATTCTTTAAATTGATTTGGTACTTTAGCTTGTTGATCCAGGTACTGCTGGTGGTGGTCTACTTTCGTTTCTACCGACAGGTTAATGAACCCGAGGTACCAGTGCCGCCCAAGTTGGATCGTGCGATCCAGGAAACCGTGGAACAGTTGCCTATGCAATTACCGCGTCCTGATATTGCCCAGAAACCCCTGCTGGTCCTGCCATTGGCGGGTGACCGACAGGAGTTATTGACAACGGCACTGCGCAAGGTGATTGATGACGAGGGCCAGTATCGAACGGTCGATCGGTCAACACTGGACCAGCTCCTGGCACGGGTAGGTTTGCAGGATCCTGTCGTGGCGGATGTGGAGAAAGCCATTCAACTGGGAAAGGCGGCGGAAGCAGAAGTCGTGATCCTGGGGCGCGTGACAGAAATGTCGATGACGGATACGAAATCCCTGGTCGATTTCCAGGCCCAGGCCTACCAGGTCTCGGATGCAACTCCACTTTTCAAGACGGAACGTTTTACGAATATCCCGCCGGAACCCGAGCCAACTGCTGTCGTGGCAACAGGACCGTCCCTGGATATTTGGTTCCTGTTGGGGCTGGGTTGTTTCTGCCTGTTCTGGCCCATCTTGCAGGTGCCGGTGATCCAACAGGTTGTGGCCCGTGAAAGCAATGCTTTGACAGGACTGACACTGGTCGTGCTGGTGGCGGTCCCCATTGCCCTTGGCTGGTACGTGGTGATGGGGGATTCCGCCGGTGCCCTGCGTATCGTACTGCTCATCGTGTACAGCGTGGCGGCGGCGTTCTGGTGTACGTTCGTGATGAACCAGGTGGCTGCAGAACAGACGGTCTAGCCTAGCGAAATTTCAGCGCCAGGATGCGATGGTGCCCGGTGTCGACGACAAAGATCGTTCCATCGGCGTGTACACAGACACCGTGCGGCTTGCTTAAACCGCGGTTCGGTTTGTTGGCCCCTTTACCGAGCAAGATGCTGACCTGTTGTTGTTTCACATCATATTTCAAGATGCGACGGTTGGCCTCGTCGGCGATGATGACATGATTGTCGCCGTCAATGGCCAGGTGCTTGGGTGATCCCAGCTGGGTTTCCAATGCCGCCCCGACGGCGGTCCCTCGTTCACCGGTGCCGACAACCGTTTTAATTTTCCCCTTGGCGTCGACGACGCGCAACGCATGACCACCACGCTCGAGGATGTAGATGTTGTTCTTGGTATCCACGGCAACTGCGCGTGGATCGACCAGGGGGCTTTCCGTGGCCTCGCTGCCGTCCTGCGGCAACCCCGTCTTGCCGTTGCCCGCGACCGTGGTGACGACCTGGGTTGCCAGGTCCATCATGCGGATGCGACGATTTTTCAGATCCGCGATATAGAGCTTGTCATAGGACGGATTGAGTGACACGCACATGATAAAATTAAACGTTGCCTTGGTGGCTGGTCCGCCGTCCCCACTGAACCCTGGCTTGCCCGTGCCGGCAACCGTACTGATATTTCCGGTCTTGGCGTCAATCTTTCGTATGCAATGGTTCCAGGAGTCCGCAATGTAGAGATCGCCACCAGGAGTCACGGCGATGTTATGCATACCATTGAACGTGGCCTTGGCTGCTGGACCACCATCTCCCTGGTAGGTCTTGCTGCCATCACCAGCCAGCGTTGTGAACTTGTCTTCCGTATCCAGCTTGTGAACACGTCCACCGTCCAGTTCCACCATGTACATGTTTCCGGCCGCGTCGAAATCGACACCGAAGGGCGTATTCAACTTGCCGGGTTCCGGGTCCTTGTTCTCTACTCTTGATTCACCAATCACCACGCGCGTACGGATCTTTTGTGCTTCTAACGAGGTAACACTGAGGCCGATGACGGTGATGGCCAGGGTGAGTAGTCGAAACATGGAAAATCCCTTTTGTAGAACTAGACGCGATTGATGATGAACGGACCGGTATGACTAGTTGCCCAGTAACTTGAAGAGGTTGGGGATCGGTAGGGAACTCGCTTCCAGGTCCCAGGCAGTAACCCACAGGTGAGATTTGAGCTTGAGACCGTATTCCAGTCGTAGTCGTTTTTCAAAGTCAGGCATGTGGGCAGCCCCGTAAAAAATCCCGATACGCTTGTGCCCCTTCACCATTTCTTTTTGAAAGACCTGCAGGGCTGCCTTGTTTCGGTCAGAGATCAGGATCGTGTTGAGCGTGGATCCCAGTCCATCCTCGGCCTCCTCCGTATCGAACTGCTCGGCCATGATGCGCTTGAGTTTGTTCCCCGCCTGGGGGTCGAGCAACAGGGAGAGCGGATCGATCTCTGGCAGGGACTGCTTGCTGGCCGTGGCCTGCTTGCGGGTCTGGACATTTTGACTGCGAATGAAATCGGCAGCGATACCCAGGGCGAGTGTCAGCCCGTCATCTCCACGTTTCTTCATGGCTTCTGCCATTTTTTCAGGAGAGAGATCCGCATGTACGAAATTCTTCTTGGTGTAATCGACTTGTTCCAGTTGCAGTTCCAGTCCCAGCACCGACTTCATCATCGTCTGGATCATGCTCAGTGGGTTCGTGGACTCGGTGCGTCCGCCCTTCGGAATAACGGTTCCCTCGGGAGCGACCAGTTCATACAGGAGCACATCATAATTTTCGAACAGCTTGTTCAGTTTCTGGTAGTAGAGGCGATCACCGACATGAACCGCGCCGATCAAGTCAACGATCAATTCATTGTCACCCGTTGCCGGTACGTAACGAACAATGGCGGTCTGGAGTGCTTCGGGTTCACCACTCTTGGTTCGCTTCACCTGGATGAAGCGAGTCTTCTTTGGTTTCACGAATGCGCTCGGAGCTGTTTTGGCTGCCTTGGCCCCCTTGCTCGTGGAAGTTTGCTGGGCAACGGCCGGTAGCTGGATACCAGCAAGAACAGCCGTCAATAGCAGGGTGATCCAACGAGACGATGGCAGCGTGCAGAGGACCATAAAAGTTGCTCCTTTAAACAAGTAATGAACGCCTGGACGATGCTCGCTATTTTATCAGGATCCTACCCTGGGAACGAGGCGCCACGGCAGCGTAAGCGATCTAAACCGAGTCAGTTGCATTGTTTGCGAGAGACAAAATATAGGTGGTCCGGCGTGGGGATCGCTCTAAAAGGGGGGGTGTCGGAGCAACTGACGGTCATGACTGACCGTTTCGTTCCCGGTGGATCCGGCGTCGGTTCGAGAAAAGCGAGTTGAATGCTGTGACGGAAGAATCTACGATGTGGTGCGCAAATCAGACTGCCACCCACCACGGGCACATGGAATCAAGGAAACACTGATGGACGATCCTCGCTACCAGGACATGATCGCTTTCCTGAAAGAACTGGGGACAGATGACATTCCCCATACGGACAAGCCTTTCCTGGCACACCTGATCAGTGTTTACCGGGACCTGGAGCGATGGGGGGGTAGCCTGCCGCTTTGCCGCGCCGGCATGTTTCACTCGATCTACGGTACCGAGAAGTTTCGTAATTTCAGTATCTCGATTGATCAACGCCCTCGTGTCCAGGAATTGATTGGCGAGCAGGGAGAAAGCCTGGCTTTCTGGAATTGCTTTATGGATCGCACTGCCTGGGACACGATTTTCATTGACCAGACCGGCGAACGCCAACTGGTTAATCGTGAGACGGCTGAAGTCTACGCATTATCCCAGGAAGAATTTGACGAGTTGACCACGTTGCAGATTTGTGACTGGTTGGAACAGGTTCCCCGGTCCCAGGAATGGGATTATCGTCGAGAGGCTTACCGCCAAATGGCATTGCACACGGGTGGGATCGCTATCGAGGAATACGATCGGGTGTTTGCCTTGGAAACCTCCGCCCAGGGTGAATAAATCCAGGGTGAATGACTGATGACGCTGCGGTCACTTCGTGCCCAGCAACTTGTGGTTCGAAAGTTGAAAGCTGCGTGTCGTTAATCCGGCTGCAGAACTCGAGATCTGGACCAACTCGGAGGGCAAGTCCAGTGTTCCCACGCGTTGCCAGCGATTGAGAACCGTTTGGGTACGATCCAGCTTGCCGGTCTGCGCGTCCCAGTAACGCACCACGTAGCTGCGAGGCAGGTACTGGTTGTCCTGGTTCCTGGTATTGTCCAGGACCGTGATGGTGAAATTCTGTTTTCCGATATTCCGATTCACGACCATGATCTGGTTGTCCCTGACCCGGTAGCTGGAGGCGAACGTACCACCGACAAAGGTCAGTAGCCTGCCCAGTGGGTTGGCGACATCCTGGTCCGCAAATCGTAGTACCGGGGGTGGGCCTCCCGAGGAGGCCATGCGGTGCAGGACGATGGAACCGAGCTGGCTTTCGACCCATTCCGAGGCGGTTTCCTCGTCCAGTTTCATGTCCACGCTTCCCTCTTTGTCGATCTGCACCTTGCCCGTAAAAAAACGTCCATCGACGCTTCCCTCGATATTGGCTGTGAAGCCTGGGAATGATTTCCAGGCGGCTCGCGCGGCGATGGCCTTTTGGAACATGGCGACTGCCTCCGGATCGGCCCCGTCTCGGACCAGGGGCCAATGGAAGGCGATCGTGGCAAACCGTCGGATTTCGACGTAACTGCGATCGTCCTTCTTACCAGCCTCCTTCAGGACGTGGCTTGTATAGATGCAGTAGTGTCCTCCCGGTTCCGGGCTCCAGGTGACCTGGCCCGACTTGTCGGTGGTCAGTTCTTCGTTGACCAGGTCATCATCAATGGTGGTCAGCTTGGTGTTGGGCAACGGCTTGCCCTGGTGCAGGACCGTGAAAGTAATTTTCTTGCCATCGATGCGAGGCATGATTTCCAACGGAATGGAAGGACGCGCCTGCATGGTATTGATCTTCGCTGCGTCTCCGGCGATGGCCTTGGGATAATATTGCAACAGGAATGCGACGTCGCGCTGCACGACGCCATATTCGCATTCTCCCACCACTGAAACTGCTCCTCGAGAGGGAAGGAAAGCACGTAGTCGGTCGGTTGCCTGTCGTACCTCCAGCGATTGAAACTTGCCTGGGGTTTCCTGCATCCAGAGCTTGGTGTGGGCAATCCTGGGAACGAAGAAAGCATCGCCCGCCTCGGCCCGTTCGCTGAAGAAAACCTCCACTCCGCGACCGGCTTCCGCATGAGGGCCGATGCGGATGAAAAGAAAATGCGCCTGGGCCTGGGCGGCGATCAAGGTTACCAGGAGGAGCAGAGCAGTGATCAATCGGTGCTTGGACATGGTGACTCTCCAGTCGGGTTGTTAAATCCGTGAACCAGGCCAATGAAACCGGACCTGGCCAAGTATCAATATCTTGCCGTGCTCCCACCGGGAAAGCAAGCAGCCTGCGATTACTGGTGGCCGCTGTAGCATGGTTTTGGTCTCCAGCGTGCTTTGGTTGCTTTCCAAAAAACACTATAAAAAGATCTCTCACCTGCTTCCTGTTATTCAATCCAGAAGGTGTACCGTGAAACATTTACCCCTGGGACCGCTTTACTACGAATTCAGTCGCCATAACGAACCCCGTATCCAGATTGAACCTGGTGAGTCATTGGTGGTTGACTCAGAGGATGCTTTCTCGGGTCAGATACGGACCAATGACGATCGGCGCGACAAGACGCAGGCTCCTTTTGGTAACCCGCAGGCTGGTCCGATCTGGGTTGAGGGTGCCCAGCCCGGAGATACGCTGGCCGTTACCATTGAATCAATTGAGCCGACCATCGGGCAATGTGCGACGCGGACCAGTGATCCGCATCAGCTGTGCGAGTGGCTGGGCGATGATTGCCATCATGGAACCCATGTCTGCCAAATCCAGGATGGCGTGATTCACTGGAGCGATGACGTGCGGATTCCTTACCAGCCGATGCTCGGTTGTATTGGAACCGCGCCGGCCACGGGAGTGCCCACGACGGGGCCCGCCGGACCGCACGGTGGAAACATGGATATTATCGAGACAGCCCCCGGTAACATCATCTACCTGCCGGTTTACGTGGAAGGTGCTTACCTCTACCTGGGTGATGCCCATGCGGCAATGGGTCATGGCGAACTGTCCGCCAGCGGGCTGGAAATGCCGGCGACCACGACGATCACGGTCCAGTTGCTAAAGGATAAGCAGATCTCCTGGCCGCGGATCGAATCGCCCGATGAAATCATGACCGTGGTAAGTGGTCGGCCCATGGAGCGATCTATCGCCCAGGCATCGGCACTGTTGATCCTGTGGATGGAAGAAGAATATGGCTGGAATCGCTGGAGAGCTTACGATCTGCTTACCCATGCAGCGAGCATGTCGATTGGCTATTTCGATATTGGTACGGTGGCAGTCAAGATTGCCAAGCAATACGTACAGCATCCCTCGGAGTTACCGGCCTCGTGAGTAGAGGTTACCTGGCCGGCCGACCTTGGTACTGCTGAAAGGCTTTGGCTGGTTGGTATTGTGCAGCCTCTGGGTGCGAGTGGATGACTGCCGCGTAGCGCAGGTGCAGTGCGGTACCTGGCTTGATCACTTTGCGCAGACCTTTCTGGTTCAGGGGACCAAATGGATTGCCTGCCATCAAGCCGTAGTCGCGTGCATGCCACCAGCAACGACTGAAGTTGCCGGGATGGGCCATCAGTGTAATCCCTACGTGCTGACCTTGCAGGGATCCACTGTAGTCCACCCAGTCGGCTTGCTGGCCCCAGATCGCTTTCCCACCGGAGCGCCCATTGCTGTCGACCATCGTGCCCCCTTTATCCACATTTAAGGCCGTGGCCACCCGAGCAGCCAGCCCTCCCTCTTCCTTGCTGCCGATACTGAAGTTTCCATCATCCCAGGAAATTCGGGTATCCATGCTCAGTCGATAACCCTGGGGAACCACTTCAATCAGGTAATGACACGTACCTGCACAATAGGGTGTCTTGCCATCCGGGCTGGAATAGAGATTCCGCACGATAAAAAAACCAGCACCGGGACGACTTTCCGGATGAACCACGAAGTTCAGGTGTCGCGTCTTCCCCTTGCCGTGCCAAAAGTCCTGGCCATTGAGGTCACCAAAGGTGAAGAAAATTCCGGTGTGATGAGGATGATCCTGCTGATCTCCTGGCTTGGCCGGATGATTGCGAGTGACCTTGATACCTGCCGGGCTAAAGACATTAGAGAAATAGGGTCGTGCCAGGTTGGGGTCCTGGAAGACGTATTCTGCGAAGGGCTTGTCTCCAATCCGGATGATCAGCTTGTTGGTTTTTTTTTCAAACGTGACCGGTGGCTTTTCTGCAGACAGGAGGAGAGTGCTTGTCAGCAGGGAAACCAGTAGAAATCCGGTCCAGGCAACCATGCGATGAGGATTGTACCAGGTCATGTTTTCTCCGAGTTTTGAGATACCTTGAAAGGGACAGGGGGTGCCCCGACTTTTTATAGCTTCCATGATTATGACAGGAATCACCACCGTCTGTAGTGGGAGGTCTCGGGGGATCTTGCAGTTTGTTCGACAGGTGCCATATTGAAGGCCTTCTTATGGGTCAGCAGTTCTTACTGGAAGTGCTGACTAGGCATGATTTTTAAGATGAGTCGAGGTAATAATGAATCCACTACGAGCGATCTTGGTCTCGATTCTGATGCTGATGGTGGTAACACCGTTACTGCTGGCAGACGAGAAAGAAAAACCGGTTTACGTACCGACGAGTGATTATGATGTGGTCCAGATCGAGGGATGGACGGTCTACGTGGACCAGCGTTTGAAGCGGGAACAGGCAGGCCTGGCTACCCGGGCAGAGCGACTGGTAAAAATCCAGCTGTACCAGATCTCCCTGGTGGTTCCGGAAGAGCAACTCAAACGTTTAAGGGAAGTACCGATCTGGATCTGTGATCGCAAGGACGGTCCGATTCATTATCACCCGGAACGGAAATGGCTGGTCGGTAATGGCTATAATCCGGACAAGGCCAAGGCAGTGGATATCAGCCGGGCGATCAATATCGTGCGGTGCTACCGGGACCAGCCATGGGTTATGATGCATGAACTGGCGCATGCCTACCATGACCGGGTGCTCAGTTTCGAAGAACCACGCGTCCTCGCTGCCTACGAGAATGCCGTGAAGCAAAAGAAATACGAGAGCGTCCAGAGGATCGGTGGTCAAAGCGTGCGGCACTATGCGTTGACTAACCACAAGGAATATTTTGCGGAATGCACGGAAGCTTTCCTGGGTACCAATGATTTTTACCCCTTCGTACGAGCGGAACTCAGGGACCATGATCCGCACATGTTTCGGCTGCTCCAGGAAATCTGGGGTAAAAAAAAGAACAAGTAAGTGGTGATCAGGACCAGGGTTCCAGGAAGCGAAACAATTGTCGTGACAATGTCCATTCCACTCCAGCTTCTGCAGCCCGGCCAGGCTGCTCGTGTTGATCACCTGACGGGTGCCGACGAGGTCGTGAAGCGACTGGAAGAAATGGGGCTGCGAGAGGGGACGGAAGTCGAGATGGTACAACCGGGCAGCCCATGTATTGTTCGGCTCGGAGATGTCAAACTGTGTTTTCGTGAGACGGAATTAATCCATGTCATGGTTTGCCCGGGAGAGACGTCATGAAAACGTTGGCGGATTTGAACGTGACCGATCAGGCCACGGTGGCCGAGATCGATGGCCAGGATGAAATTGCCCTGCGATTGCTGGAAATGGGGCTGACACCCGGGACCCAGGTGACCCTCATCGGGACCGCGCCGCTGGGAGATCCACTGGAATTTGAAATCCGCGGTTACCGTTTAAGTTTACGTAAGACCGAAGCTACTCGCGTTACTATTGATACGAATTGATTGCTGATGCCTACCAGTCCTGCCCCCACCTCCTCCACCATTGCCTTGATCGGTAATCCCAATACGGGTAAATCGACGTTGTTTAGCGCGCTGGCTGGCATTGCCCAGCGAGTCGGTAACTATCCCGGCGTGACCGTTGAAAAGAAGGTCGGCCAGTGGCAACTGGGGGACCAGTCGTGCCAGTTGATTGACCTGCCCGGTACCTACAGCCTGGCCCCGCGTTCTCCCGATGAAATGGTGGCCGTCGATGTGTTGCTGGGACAGCAGGAAGATACGGCCCGCCCCGACGCCGTGATCTGTATTGTTGATGCCAGTAACCTGCAACGTAACCTGTACCTGGTTAGCCAGGTGCTGGAAATGGGATTACCCACGGTCGTGGCTCTCAACATGATCGACGTGGCCGAGCAGAAACAGATCCAGATTGACGTGGAGCAATTACAACAACGGCTCCAGGTCCCGGTGGTGACGATCCAGGCCAATCGAAAAACGGGTGTCGAGACCCTGGCCGATACCGTAGGGCAGGCGCTTCAAAACCCTCCCGCGGTGCCGGAAGAATTGTTTCCTGAATCCTTTCAGCAGGAACGGGCATTGCTGTTGAAGATGATCCAGGAACCTTCGGATACTCCCATTCCTGGATACATGGCCACGCGCCTGTTGCTTGATTCCACCAACTACCTGGGTGAAGCCGGGATCGTGGAGATGACCTCGGAAATGGCGAATGCCCTGGCCCAGTCACGGAGTCGACTGGCGGAAGCAGGTCATCCGGTACCAGGCGTGGAAGCGGTCGCTCGCTATAGCTGGGTGGGTCGCGTCCTGGAAGGCGTGATCCAGTATCCCGATCAGCGGCAGCAGACTTTTTCCGACAGGCTGGATCGGTTCCTGACCCACCGCCTGGCGGGGAGCGTGGTTTTCGTGGTGCTGATGTTGCTGGTCTTCCAGGCTATTTTCAGCTGGGCGATTCCGCTGATGGATTACTTTGATGCTGGCGTGGGATGGGTTGCAGGCCAGGCCGACGGCTGGATGGCAGACGGGGCACTGAAGTCGTTGTTGATTGATGGTGTGATTGCCGGGGTCGGGGGTGTCTTGATCTTCCTGCCACAGATTTTCATCCTGTTTTTCTTCGTGGCTATTCTTGAGGACTGTGGTTACATGGCCCGGGCCGCTTACCTGATGGACCGCCTGATGTCGCGGGTTGGGTTGAGTGGCAAATCGTTTAGTCCACTCCTGTCTTCCTTTGCCTGCGCTATCCCTGGCATCATGGCGACCCGGGTAATCGAGAATCGCCAGGACCTATTTGCCACGATCCTGGTGGCTCCGCTGATGAGTTGCAGTGCCCGTTTGCCGGTTTACGTTTTGCTTACCGCAGCCATGATCCCTTCCCGGGCGTTCCTGGGTGGCTGGATCAGCCTGGCGGGCCTGGTCATGTTCAGCATGTACATGCTGGGAATTATCGTGGCTGTGTTAGTCGCCCTGGTCCTGAAGAAGACCCTACTCAAGGGAGAGACCCCCCCCTTCGTCATGGAATTACCAGGTTACAAGGTACCGTCCTGCCGACTGGTCCTGGGAAGGATGCTGGATCGAGGATGGGCTTTTGTTCGCCGTGCCGGCACCTTGATTTTCGCCGTCACGATCGTCATCTGGGCGGCGGGCTATTTTCCTCACAACGTGGAAACGGAAAACCAGGTGCGGGACCAGTATGCGAACCAGTTGCAGGTCCTTGAAATGAAACCGGATGTGACGGATGAAAAGAAGCAGGATGCGGTCGATCAATTGGCAGCTCTGAAGACCGAGATTGAGCAGAAAGTTGCCGGGGCGTACCTTCACGAGAGTATCCTCGGACACATGGGAACAGCCGTGGAGCCGCTGGTGCGACCCCTCGGCTGGGATTGGCGCATCGGATGTGCCGCGATCGCCTCGTTTCCTGCTCGAGAAGTGGTGGTTGGTACCCTCGGTGTGATCTACAACCTGGGGGATGAAACGGATGCGGAGTCGACTCAATTACGGGATAAAATCCGCCAGGCTCGCTGGGATGACCAACCGGAGAAACCCGTTTACACGATCCCGGTAGCCTTGTCGTTGATGGTTTTCTTTGCACTTTGTGCGCAATGCGGAGCTACCCTGGTTACGATAGGGCGTGAAACCAACAGCTGGAGATGGCCGTTGTTTGCGTTTACCTACATGACCGGGCTGGCCTACCTGGGCGCGTTATTGACTTACCAGCTTGGTACCTTGTTTTTTTCCTGATGGGACACGCATGCAGGATTCCTGGCAAACCATCGTGGCGATCGGAATTACCGTGTTGGCTGGCGTTTACGTTGCCTGGTACCTGTGGCGCAGTATCGTGAGTGGTAAATCCAGTTGTGGAAGCTGTTCAACCGGTTGTGAGCCGGCTGACCCAACCCATGGAAAGCCGCGGGCCTTCGTGGCGATTGAACAGTTGGATCAACATCGCGACCAGCCGTGACCAGCTACATTAGGTGTTACCTGCTGATAAAAAAGAATGGGGAGGTACGAGCTATGCCGAAGATGTTGAGCCGATCGCTGTGGACCATCGTGGTATTCCTGGGGTGTATTCCCATGATCCAGGCGGCCGAGAAAGCCCCTGTCAAAATCCTGCTGATCGCTACCAAGACAGATCATCCCTGGGGTACGCATATGTACCAGTTTGATGCGCGATTACTGGCTGCCTGTTTAAATCAAACGCCTGGCGTCGAGGCCTCTGTGAGCATGGATTGGCCGACCGATCCGCGCGCCCTGGAAGGTGTCAAGTCGATCGTTTTCTACTCACGACCGGCAGGAGAGATCGTCCTGGATCCGCAGCGTCGAATCCAGTTTGAGAAAATGATGGCCCAGGGTGTCGGCTATGTGGCTATCCACTGGGCAACCGGCATCGGCTACAGCAAGTTTGCCGAGACCCCGGCGATTCGTGATGCCTACCGGGATATCCTTGGCGGCTGGTTTCGCCGTCCTCCCTGTGGAGTAAAAATTGACCAGTCCCGGTTGGTCCAGGTTGACCGGAAACATCCGGTTTCCCGCGGCTGGCAGGATTATGATTTGCGGGACGAGTTTTACCTGGACCTGGTCTTTCATGAAAAAGCCAAGCCGCTGATCCAGGCCAAGGTAGATGGTAAGGAACAGGTCGTGGCGTGGGGGTTTGATCGCCCGAATTCTCGACAGGGTCGCTCGTTTGGTACCACGCTGGGCCATTTTCATAATAATTTCGCTTTGCCCTCCCATCGTCGATTTATCGTCAATGGAATCTTGTGGACGGCCCATGTCGAGATTCCATTGAGCGGAGCGCCGGTTGAAGTCAAGGCTGCAGATCTCAAGTTGCCTCCGATGCCTCCGAAAAAAAAGTCTAGCTAAGAGGGAGAACAGGATGACCAATTTGTCGAGTAGACAGGTTCGTGCGGGAGCAGGGTTTCCGGAAATCAATCGGCGCCAATTCACAGCAGGTGCGGCCGGTGGACTCGTGCTGGCAACCGGCCAGGCACTGGCAGCGCCGACGAAATCACCGCCGGTGATCGATACCCATATGCATGTCTGGTCAGGGAACCTCAAGCGTTGGCCGTTTGATCACCCCTATAGTCCGGATTTCAAATCGAAAACAACAGCGGCGACGGGTGAGATCCTGGTCGAGGAGATGGATCGCTTCGGAGTCACTCACTGTATCCTGGTGCAGACGATTTTCCACGGTTGGGATAATACCTATACGGCTTACTGCCTGAAAAAATATCCTGGTCGCTTCAAGGCCCATGGCTTGATCGATCCGACCGATCCGAAGGTTGCCGAGAAGCTTGAGTACTGGGTCAAGGAACACCAGTTTTCCGGGATGCGGTTTAGTCCTATCTATTACGTGAACGGAAATCATGGTGGGGACGCCTGGTTGACCTCCCAGGCGCATCACCAGGCCTGGAAGAAGGCGGGTGATCTGGGCGCGGTCTTCAACTACTTCATTCATACGAGCCAGTTACCGAAACTGGAAAAGATGGTTCAGCGTTACCCGCAGGTTTCGATCGTGATTGACCACATCAGCCAGATTGACCTGGGCGTGGATGATCCCCTGCCAGCCCTGAAGAAACTGCTGGCGCTGGCACGCTATCCCAACGTGGCCGTCAAGATCTCGGACCTGACCTCGGTTTCCAAGTCGGGGAAGTATCCTTTTCCCGATGCCTACCCGTGGGTCAAGCGAGTCTACGATGCCTTTGGACCGGATCGGTTACTGTGGGGTACGGGGTATCCCGGCGCCGTGCGAGCTGATTTTCAGCGGCCCACGGTCAAGAAAGAACTGGAACTGATTCGTCAGCATATACCGTTCTTTACGGACCAGGACCGCGACAAGATCCTTGGCCTGAATGCGGCACGTATCTGGAAAATCCCACTGGCCAAGCAACCCTCATGATCACGGTACCAGGCGAGTTCGTGTAAAAGACTGACTATCATGCAAGCACAGACGGTTCTCCAGGAAGTCTTCGGTCATGCCAGCTTTCGTGGACAACAGGGTGCCGTGATTGAACACGTCATGGATGGGAAGCATGCGCTGGTTATTATGCCTACTGGCATGGGCAAGTCACTTTGCTACCAGGTCCCTGCACTGATGATGGCCGCGGAACCTGTCTCCGCAGGGAACCCTCCGCCGCTGGCCCTGGTGCTGTCCCCGCTGATCGCCTTAATGAAAGACCAGGTCGATGCACTACAAGCCCGCGGTGTGTCCTGTACGTTTATCAATTCATCGTTAATGCGCCAGCAACGCGAGGCGCGTTACGCGAGTATCGGGGCGGGGGAATACCAGCTGCTGTACGTGACCCCAGAACGATTTCGCAAGCCGGAGTTCCTGGAAGTCATCGCTCGACGTGATGTGAAATTACTGGCCGTGGATGAGGCGCATTGTATCAGCGAGTGGGGGCACGATTTTCGACCCGATTACACGCGGATCGATGAGTTTCGGCAGTTGCTGGGATCTCCCACGGTGATTGCCTCGACGGCCACCGCTACGCTGGAAGTGCAACAGGACATTGTTACGCAACTGGGGTTCGAACCAGATCAAGTCAAGCTGTTTCACGAGGGAATTGATCGTCCGAACCTGCAGCTAAGTGTCGAGGAAGTCTGGGGCGCTGACGAGAAGCTCGCTCAGATTGTTCGGTTGCGCAAGGCCCAGCCCGGTAGTGCGATTGTCTATTTCACGTTGATTAAAACCTTGATGGAGTTCAGCGATCGGCTGGATGAGTTGCAGGTGCCTCACCTGGTTTACCATGGACAGCTGGAACGTGGACAACGCAAGTTGTTGCAGGAACGATTCATGAACGATCCGGGACACCTGGTGTTGGCGACCAATGCTTTTGGTATGGGGATCGATAAAGAGGATATCCGTTTCGTGATTCATGCCGATGTTCCCGGTTCGATGGAATCGTACTACCAGGAAATTGGCCGGGCCGGTCGAGACGGATTGCCTGCCGAGTGTGTCTTGCTTTACGACCAGGGAGACCTGGCAACCCAGATGGAATTTGTCCAGTGGAGTAATCCGGACCGGGAGTTTTATGAGCGGGTTTACGACCTCTTGAAACACGACTGGGAGCAGGTAGTTGCTTTCGGTATCGAGTGGTTGCACGAGAAATTGCATTTCAAGCAAAAGCATGATCACCGGCTGGAAACCGTCCTGTCGATGCTGGAACGTTACGGCGTGATCGATCGGTCGCTGTTGTCGAAAGAGTGTGCCGTGATCGATGAACTTCCGGCTCGCTTGCTGGATGCGTCTTACCTGGAACGGAAGCGACTGCGGGACCAGCAGAAACTTTACACGCTGGTCGAGTACGTGAAATGCAACGAGGATCGCAAGGATTTTATCCACGCCTATTTCGGGTTGTCGAGGGGGCCGGCCGCATCCGGGTGAGCAATAACTGGCCTGGAGCATGGTTACGACCACAGGTAAATCGGTTACTTGGCTGGCTCGGCTTTGTGATACAATGAATTACCCAGTAGCAAATATCTCGTGTTTCACTTGAAGGCTTGCGCGAATGACCATCAAGCTAATCGACAGACGGGAATTAATGCGTATTGGTGGACTGACGTTAGGTGGGTTGAGCCTGGCTGACCTCGTCAATGCATCTCCACGCACGGATGGGTACGGCACGTCCTTTGGACGTGCAAAGAATATCATTTTTCTTTACCTGTGTGGCGGTCCTCCGCAACACGAGACGTTCGATCCTAAACCCGATGCACCTGCTGAGATCCGCGGGCCGTTTAAGCCCATTCAAACCAA
>JAZADA010000133.1:0-17802 GCA_036124135.1 Planctomycetota bacterium
GATGAACTGATTCACGCTATCTATGCTGTCAGCTACAAGCGAACGCCACAATTTTTTCCGATGGTCTGGGCTGCGGACAACCGTACCGTCCATGCGGTCAATGTAACGGATCGTTACACGCGTAAAAAAGAAAAACTTCCGGAAGGCGTTGTCATCGTGATGTTTCGAGCCGTGGCTGGTTCGACCGGGGACCGCCAGGTGACCACGATCAAGTTAACGGACCAGGCCGGGCAGGTTGTATTCTCCGGGAAGACCAAGGATGAACGCTTCGATGCCAATGACCATGTCGAGGTGCAACTGCGACTCGGACAACAATACCAGGTTACCTTCGGCAAGGGCCCGACTGGTACCACGCAACCATTGAAGGTAAGCAAGGCCGATCAGTTGGTCACGTTGCCACTACCCTAGTTTTTTAACCGCACATCTTCCAGGAACACCAGCCCACCATGATTGCAATGCGTACCATCTGCTGCAGCCGCTTGATCCAAGGCTACTCCCTGCTGTTTCTCCTGTCCCTGGTGGCAATCCATACCTGCCAGGCGGCCGCGCCCGAGCAGGCGGCTTCCGGGGCAGCCGTGGAACAACTTCAGCAGTACCTGAAAACTCCGTTAGCAGAACGTATGCCACTGGCCAAGCAATCGTTCGCAGGAGTCGCGCTGACACGTGCAGATGCCAAGACCTCCGAACAGTTACTATGGCAGGCCCAGCTGCTGTACCTGCGGAAATCTCGCCAGGCGGAAATGACGGCCAAGAAGATCAAGCATGGCCAGCTGGAAATGCCATTCTTTTATGCCAAGTTCGGAACGAAACCAGCCAGTGGCCGCAGCATGTACATCTCGATGCATGGCGGTGGAGGAGCACCCAAGCAGGTTAATGACCAACAGTGGGAAAATCAAAAACGCCTGTACCGACTCAAGGAAGGTGTCTACGTGGTACCCCGCGCACCAACGAACACGTGGAACCTCTGGCACCAGGGTCATATCGATCCCATGTTCCAACGGCTGATTGAAAACATGATTGCTTTTGAAGACGTGGATCCCAACCGCGTCTACCTGATGGGATACTCCGCCGGCGGTGACGGCACGTACCAGGTCGCTCCCCGGATGGCTGATCGGCTGGCAGCCGCGGCCATGATGGCTGGACATCCCAATGATGCCTCGCCACTAAGCCTGCGCAACATCGGTTTCACTATTCACATGGGTGGCCAGGACAGTGCCTACAATCGCAACAAGGTAGCGGCCTCCTGGGGAACCCAGCTGGCCAACTTACGCAAGCAGGACCCCAAGGGCTATGCGCACCTGGTAAAAATCTATCCCAACAAGGGACACTGGATGGATCGAGAAGATGCCGCAGCGATTCCCTGGATGGCAGAGTTTAAGCGCAATCCACTTCCGCGAAAGATCACCTGGAAACAGGATGACGTCACGCACGATCGGTTTTACTGGCTAGCGGTCGACGACAAGAATCGGCGACGCGGATCCCTGGTGGAAGCGAGTCTCGACGAACAGCAAATCGCCATCGAGAAGATCCAGGGAATCGAACAACTGGTCCTGCGAGTCAATGATCAGATGATCAACCTGGATCAGCCCCTGACCGTTCGTGTGCAGGGCAAGGAAGTTTTCAATGGAACTGTGAATCGAACCATTGGCATCATTGCCAAGACGCTGATGGAACGCAGTGATCCCACCAGTATTTTTTCAGCAGAAGTGACTGTCTCTGTCACCGCTACCAAGTAACCCGAATCGACCCAAGAAATAAACAAGAATAATACGATCACCAGGTCCACGGCTGACCCATAACCAACTCCACCCTGTATTTCCCTGGGAGCAACCACATGAGGGCAGCAGAAATAAACACGACCAACCACCTCCCTCCACAACCGCGTCGTGATTTCCTCAAGCAAGCCGGCGGCCTGGCCCTGGCCACCTCGACGCTCCCTGCCCTGGCAACACCATCCCTCCTGGCTGCGCCTGCCCCTCGAAAAACACCTGAAAGCCTGGTCACGGTCCTCTATGAATCCTTGACGGACAAGCAGAAGAAAGAAGTGTGCTTTGACTGGAATCACGTTGACCCGAAACGGGGCTTGTTAAGAACGCGACTTGAAAACAACTGGAAAATCACGAAACCTTCGATCAAGAGCAACTTCTACACGAAGGAGCAACAGGCTTTAGCTCACCAGATCTTCCGCGGCATGACCCATCCTGACTGGTATTCTCGATTTGATCAGCAACTTAAGGATGATGTTGGTGGCTTTGGTAATCGACAATCGCTGGCCATCTTTGGCAAACCGGGAACGGACCAGTTTGAATTCGTGCTCGCCAGTCGACACATGACCCTGCGTTGTGATGGTAATAGTGCCGAACACGTTGCTTTCGGTGGACCCATTCTCTATGCCCATGAAGGCGAAGCTCTTTTCGAAGAACCTCATCACCCGAAGAATGTTTTCTGGCACCAGGCCGTGGAAGCCAACAAGCTGTATGACATGTTCAGCGGCAAGCAGCGTCAGCAGGCACTGGTCACGAAAGGTATGCCTACCGAGGAACTGGTTGGATTTCGTGGTAAAAAAGGCTCGTTTGATGGCCTCCCTGTCACCGAGTTTTCCAGCGATCAAAAAGAACACCTACAGTCGATCCTGAAACTGTTACTCGAACCCTTTCGCCAATCTGATCAGGATGAGGTCACACGTTGCCTGAAGGTCCAGGGAGGTCTCGACGCCTGCCACCTGGCTTTCTACAAGGAAGGTGACCTGGGCGAAGACAACCTCTGGGACAACTGGCGACTGGAAGGCCCTTCTTTCGTCTGGTATTTCCGTGGCAATCCACACGTTCACGTCTGGGTCAACGTGGCAGATACTGCCAACATCAAGTTAAACAGTTACCAGAACTCCGTCGGTGTCTAGCAATCCAATCCTAGGGTACTGGTAGTAATTGGCATGGCGCAAGCAACCACTCTGACCTGGATCTTGTCGCCGCTTGTCATCTATCTATTATTTTTCCTGCTGGCCCAACGGCCAACTGCGGTTCGCTGCACACGCATCGGACAGCTGATCGTCTTATTAACCAGCGCGACCATCCTGGTGATGGACTTTGACAACCAGGCCAGCTGGCTCTCAATCATTTCCTGCGTGGTGATTGGAATATGCCTTTGGTCACTTTCGAGAGTTTCCCTGGTTCGCTTGACGACTGATCAATACCAGGCACTTGTCCAAACCGGCAGTGCCCGGCTGCTACTGACCTGCGACATCACCGAGTCACGCCACCTGGACTTAAAGGATCGCACTCGAACGGCATCGATTCACCTTTACCCCGTCGCTCCCCGCATCCTCGTGGCGGTCACGCCTCCTGCTCACATCCAGGACAAGATTACGCTCCTGGTCCAGTGGTTACCCAAGGTGCTACCAGGACCGCTACCACGTCTGCGCATTGCACTCAAGAAAAACAATGTCTCGTGACCATGTCCTTTAAAATAACGACGCGCCACCACTGGCGTAGCCAAAACAACAGTTGAAAGTGGGTACAAGACCTACCACAATAGTAACATCTACTCGTAAACAATCCTCGAAAGGGCAAGCCATGACCACTCAGAATGCAACTGCTGAAGTCCAGGTAAACAATTCTCCCCAGGCTGTCATCGACTACATTGCCATCATTGAAAACCGGCCTTCATATTTACCTTCACTTAAATCAGTCACTAATATTACAGGCGATTCGGTTGGCGCCAGCTGGACCTGGTGCTGGTCCTTGCTGGGAATTGACTTCGAGGGAACAGCCACCTGCACGCAGCATGAACCCGGACAATCATACGCCTTTAAAACCGAGGGTGGCATTGAAAGTACTTTTACCTACCTGGCAGAAGCAGATGGTACAGGAACCAAGTTAACCATTCGCGTGGATTTTGAACTCCCCGCATCCATCCTCTCGTTAGCCGGGCTCGATGGTCTCCTGGCGTCTGCCAAGCAAAAGGAAATCGAGACCGTCACAGAAAACCTGAAAACCATTCTCAACCAGTAACAACCTGTCTTAACGAACCGCTGAATTCTTCCTGGACAGTTTTTAGCAGTGAGGAATCAATCGTGAACCTCGGCCTAATCGCAATGAGTGGTGTTCGTTGCTGCGACAGCGAACTACTCGACATGGGCTTAACGCTCCCTGGTTTCGTGGAACGGAGTACAACCATTGCTTCACTCCCGAGCCTGGGACTGTTAACCCTGGCAGGCATGACTTCCGACAAGCATTCCATCGATTACTTCGAAGTCGATGACTTGCCCTCCGAGGATGATCTTGCCGACCACCTGGACCTGGTTGCCATTTCCAGTTTTACGGCACGTATCCAGGATGCCTACAAGCTCGCGGACCAGTTTCGTCAACGTGGCACGCCCGTTGTCCTGGGCGGGTTACATGTCACCGCACTCCCCGATGAAGCCGCCCAGCATGCGGACAGCATTATGATCGGGGAGGGTGAAGCCGTTTGGAATGAACTTCTCGAGGATCACGAGGCTGAAAATCTTCAGCCTCGTTATTCCTCGTTTGACAGACCCAATTTCAACCTGGCAGCGGCCCCCATGCCCGCTTTCGAGTTGCTGGATATTTCCAAGTACAATCGACTGACCGTGCAAACCAGTCGTGGCTGTCCCCTCAAATGTGAGTTCTGTGCAGCATCCATCCTGCTGACACCTCACTACAAGCAGAAACCGGCTGAACAGGTTCTTGCGGAAATCGATCGTATCCAGGAAATCTGGCCTCGTCCTTTCATCGAGTTTGCTGATGACAACTCGTTTATTAATCGACGTTACTGGAAAGAGCTCTTGCCCGAACTCAAGAAGCGTCGAGTCAAGTGGTTCACCGAAACCGATCTTTCCATCCACGAAGACGAAGAACTGTTGCGCTTGATGCGCAGCAGTGGTTGCGCCCAGGTGTTGATTGGCCTGGAAAGTCCCGTGGAAGCCGGCTTGCAGGGAATCGAACTCAAGAATGACCGCAAGATCCAGTGGTGGCCCGATTACATCGACGCCATCAAGCGTATCCAGTCTCATGGAATCCGTGTCAACGGCTGCTTCGTTCTCGGTCTCGACGGCCACACGCCGGACATTTTCGACCAGGTTTATGATTTCGTGATTGAATCCGAATTGTATGATGTCCAGATCACCTACCAGACACCCTTCCCCGGTACACCCCTCTACGACAGATTACTCAAGGAAAACCGATTGCTCTATCCTGGTAACTGGGATCGGTGTACGTTGTTTGACATCAATTTCCAACCTTCGCACATGACCGTCGAAGAACTGAGAACAGGCTTCTACGAGTTGTCGAACCGGTTGTACAACGACGAATTGACCACGTGGCGTCGGGACATTTTCAAGCAGAAATACCTCCGGGCCAGTAAGCATCGATCGAATTGACGATTTCGAAAACCAGGACAATGAACCAGGTGATGCGTTGATATTCTTTGCCTCTGGACGATTCAATCGTTTGCTCGGATGGACCCTGCTCATCCTCGGCATGGCAACGGTCGCAATCCTGGATCCCTGGATTTTCTCGGAACAGAACCCTGGCGACCTGCTAAACGGTACGAGGATGCAATTGCGACATGCGCAGGGTGTTGTCCTGGCCATGGCACTGCTGCAACTGGCTGTTGGGTACGTCCTGACCACCCAGGCATTCCAGCCACGCTTCAATGTACAATCTTCCATCCTGACCGGGGTTGGTGCCATCTTTTATGCCGGAGGCTACGCGCTGATGATTTGGCACCCCATCGGGAAATGGTTGGTCTTATCCGGTTGCTTGCTCAACCTGTCGGCCTTCCTCAAAACGCTTCGCATCAAGATCGGTGGTAGTGGGACAAGGCACATACAAATCATCCTGCCCATTCTTTGTTTCGGCATGTTCCTGGATTTACTCACTAGTCTCTTTATCCTCTACCCCAATCTTTTTTCCCTGGACTGGCTGGGAAATGAAGACGAGGTTCGCCTGCGGATGCTGCGACTGGCACGCGTTGCCGTCATTGCGTTAACCGTCCTGACGCTACTCTATTTTGACCTGGCGAGCCGGTCCAAGGTACTTTCACCCGCCGTCACCTGGGGACACCGTGGGCTGCTGGGTGGTACGGTTGGCATGCCCCTGGTCTTGGCACTGGCCTGTTTCACGGCAACGGCCCTGAAATATCTTCTGCCGATCCCCGCCACCCTGGTCTGCCTGGGAGCCATTGCCGGATTGAACCTGGCCTGGAAACACGGCACGCGACTGGAATGCCTGGGATGGTCGATCATTACCAGTTCACTATTGGTCGGGATGATCATTGGCATGTATGCCTTTGATGGCCCTCTGCCAGCCCCCACGACCATGGATCATTACCAGGACTTACCACGACGCCTCCTGCGAATTGGACATGCCTACGCAATCGTACTGGGCATGCTGGCACTTTTCATTGCGGAAGGTTTCCAGAAACAGTCGGCCCTTCATCGGATCCGAAAAATTGGCCTGGGAATCTATATCGCCAGTATGGCAATCACGTTGTCAATCATGACACTGTTAGCCTGGAATGCCGTGCCCGTTTGGGCTGCCGCTATCGGACCCGCAGGCACGGCCCTGGGCCTGCTGCTGTGCGTCATCAATATACGACCGGGATCGACACCGCTGATTCCCACCACGCCCTGATCGTTCAGGCCTTCACGATCAGGCTCTTCTGTTCAATCGAGGCCCGACCCGACTTGTTAAACGGTCGTGGCAGCGGCTGGGCATTCCCGTTCTGATCGATCGTTCGGCAACGGAATGTATATTCACCAGCCGGCAGACCCGGTACCAGGGCGGCCCAGTGTACCTTGCTCAGTGGTAATGGCCAGGTCTTCGGCTGACCAGTTGCCGGATCAAAGCCCATCGTTGGTACCGGAATCTTGTTATCCGCCAGGTCGCCACCCCAGGATTTTGGAGGGGGCAAGATCGTCGCATCGCGCCATGGTGCCTTGGTAAAGTAACGATCGTTCTCAGGCAGGGGATCCTTGTCGTCGTGAATCCAGTACTGGACTTTCTTTAACCCGGAAATCCCCACCTGTCCCCAACCAGTCACCGGGATGGACTGGTTCGGCTTGACAACCGGTGGAAATGAAAGGGTGGCACAAAATGTCTTCAGCGGACTATCCACGTCATTGTTCTGGATACCGTACGTATCATTGGCGTTAAAGCGATTCGATAACACCATGTGACTCAACCACTTGATGCACTTAAATCCATATGCTTCCGGTACCACGATGCGAACCGGTGCACCGCGCTGCGGCGACAGCCATTGGCCGTTCAGCTTGTAGCAGAGAATCACCGGTGGCAGGCCATAGGGATCTTCCAGGATCCTGCCAACCGGTAATGAACTTTGAAAACGCTGCTTCGGATCGTCGTTATGGTATCCGTAGTAGAAAACACGTCGCAGATCGGACCGCGGCTGAGTCAACCAGATCACGTCACGCAACGGAACTCCTTCCCAGATACCCATCCCCAGGGGACAACCGATATTCAGACAGGTCATGACCTTGGCAAAACGAACCGCACGTGTTTCGGCAAGTTTCATCAGATCCTGGAAACCAAAGGCTGTCTTTTCCTTGGCCGTCAGCGATTTTCCCAGCCGAGGTGGTGCATCCGGATCCCCGATCACTTCCAGTTTCCAGGTATCCCGTGTCAGTCCTACTTCCTTGCGTTTCTCCATGGGAAGTGAATGAGGCTTAGGATTACCTCGCGAGACATCCCGGAAACCTGCCAGCCCTGTCATGTAACTTTCCAGATTCGCGATTGCCTTGGCCATGCGCGGATCCTGTTGAAAATCAGCACCCAGCAAGGGCAATGAACCGAGGGCCGCCAAACCAGCACTCCCACAGCGAAGAAAATAGCGGCGTGTCAGGGTACGATGTTCGGCCAGTAGTGAATCAAGCGATTTCGTCATGACAAGGTTCCTTGTAAAGACCGGATATGTCCCTGCATTCTAATGCTTTGGCACTCGGCATACACGCTTTTTCTTATGATTCATCGGCTTCCAGCGAAACACGTTGTCGTGTTCCGATTTCTCGAATCCGCCTTTCCGGCCATTTCTCCAGGAAAGAGTAGCGTGGATGGTGTGATTCCTTGTAGGGATCATTCCTGGCCGCGTTGTAACAACAAATCAGGGCCCAACGAGGATCGGGACTGCAGTTTTGATCCGAGGCATGTAGCAGGTTGCAGTGAAAGAAGATGGCGGAACCGGGTTCGATTTCACAGTAAACCCGCTCCAACCGTTCCAGGGCAACCTGGACCTGCTCCGGGTCGGCGCCCGTCTGGTCACCAATCGGACCGTGATTGATTCGCCCCAGCAAGTGGGAACCTCGCAGCACCTGCAGGCAACCGTTTTCTCGAGTCGCCGCATCCACGGCAACCATGCAACTGGCCATCAGGGGATAGAGGCACCCGTTGTTGTACCAGTAACCATAATCCTGGTGCCATTCCCAGGCACCTCCGACCTCCGGTTCCTTGAAGTTCATCTTGTGGTGATAGTGATAGACCTCACCACCAAGGAACTGTTCCATGGGATCCACGATGCGGTGAGACCGCACGAAGGCGCTGTAAATGTTTTCATCCAGTTCGTTACGCACCGTCAATTTCGCTTCGCCCGTTCCACCATCACGGCGGCGCTTCGCCTCGGCTGCCAGTTGCTGATCACTGCGTGCAATATCACGCAGCAAGTTCATCTCTTCCTGGTCAAACAGCTGCTCGATCACCAGGAAACCATCCTCCTGGTAGCGAGCGAGTTGTTCTTGGGTCACAGGAAAACGATCTGTCATGGCATATCCTGGAACAATCTTCAGAAAGGTATCCGGTCCACGTCCGAATCACGACTTCTTGGGTTTTGCTGGTTTCCTGGGCGGCGTCTTTTTCTTCGACCCGATCCAGGGCTTGACGTGGGCGTGCAGTGCAAAGGCTTCCCACTGCGCGGCCAATTTCTTGACAAGCGCCGGTTTTTCCGAGGCCAGGTTATTCAGTTCACTGCGGTCCTGGGCCAGGTCATACAGTTCCCAGTTCTCGATTTTCTCCATGCGTTGAGTTCCCTTGCGAACCAGCTTCCAGTCACCAACCCGGATCGCACAGTTCCCATGATGCTCCCAGAAAAGCAGCTCACGATCGATTTTCTTCCCCGCGAAAACGGGAACCAGGCTGTGACCCTCCAGCGGCCTGATCGCCTGTCCCTTGTTGGTTTTCGGATACGTGGCCCCGGCAACATCAACACAGGTTGCCATGATATCAATCAAGTGACCCGGTTGTCGGCGCAACTCGTTGGTCGCCGCGATCCCATCTGGCCAGTGGACAACCAGCGGCGTGGAGATCCCTCCCTCATGCACCCAGTGCTTGTATTCACGGAAGGGGGTGTTGGAAACATTGGCCCACGGCTGATCGTAACCGATCGCGGTGGTGGCGGGCCCTGGCATCACATGACCTGTCAAAACAGGTTGACCATCCCGCGTGAAGCGAGGGGTCATCAAGGTCTGTAATTCATTCTTACCCATGGCCGCTCGTGGCTGAATATTCTTGGCCTTGTTACTGCGCAATCCATATTTTTCAGCGCATCCGCCGTTGTCCTGCATGTAAAAGACGAGCGTACTATCAAATAGTCCCCGGCGTTTCAATTCACCGGTGATACGACCAATACCCTGGTCCATGGAATCCACCATGGCCGCATACACTTCCATGCAGCGAACACGCCATTCTTTCTCAGTTTCATTTTCCCAGCCTTGGTTAACGGCAGGAGAGAGCTTGCAGTTCTCCTTGATCAAGCCCAGGGACCTGGTCTTCTGGTATCGCGCTTCCCGAATCGCATCCCATCCTGCATCGTACATGCCATCGTACTTGGCAATATCTTTTGGCAGGGCGTGCATGGGCCAGTGGGCCGCCGTGTAGGCAACGTACATGAAAAACGGCCGTTGCGCATCGTGCTCGCGAATGTACTTGACCGCGTTATCAGAAATCGCATCCGTATAGTAATAGGTCTCCGGTTGATACTCCTTATCATTTTCCGGCGTGATGTAGGTGTTGTTCCGCGTCAAACTATTCGGATCAAAGAAACTGCCGGCACCATGGATCGTGCCATAAAACCGATCAAATCCTCGCTGCAATGGCCAGTTATCCTTGGGCGGTGAGACAAGGTTGTTGGCCAGGTACGGTGTCAGGTGCCACTTGCCTGACATGTACGTCGCATACCCAGCCCCTTTCAGGACCTCGGCCATGGTCATGCACTTGCGATTCAACTGGCCTCGATAGCCCTCCAGCTTGCTGTCATTCATCATCAGGCCCACGCCCGCCTGGTGAGGGTAGAGACCGGTCATCAGGCTTGCCCTCGTCGGACAGCAGCGAGCCGTGTTGTAGAACTGGGTAAAACGCAAACCACCAGCTGCCAGCGAATCCAGGGCCGGTGTCTTGATTTCACCGCCGTAGCAACCGATATCGGAATAGCCCATGTCATCCGCCAGGATCACGATAATATTAGGCCGTTTTGCCGACACGGCACCTTTTCCCGACTCGGCACCGCTCGCCGAAACCACCAGCACGGCAGCTAATAAAACCGATACAAGGGCCACGGTGGCGTTTAACTGGTTCTTCATAAAAAGCACTCTCTGGAAAAGGACAAGCTGGTTGATTAATTCGTCTGCTGTTTTTTCTTTTGTTCCATGGCCGTTGCTCCGGGTACGTTGGTAGCAGGCAACCACCTGGCATGCTCCGCAATCACCGCACGATGTTCTGGGCGGGCTGCAACGTTGGTCCACTCGTGTGGGTCTGTACGATGATCGTAGAGTTCCTCGCTACCATCGGAGTAGCGAATATAACGCCAGTGTTCACTCCGCACAGCATGATTATTGCGCTGGTAGGTCGTGATTGCCGGCAAGGACCAGCTGGCCTGGGGATCTTTCAACAAGGGCCCCAGGCTCGTGCCCTCCAATCCATCGGGGGTCGGTAGTCCACACAACTCCAGCAACGTGGGATACAAGTGCAACAACTCGACAGGCCGGCTGCAGCGCTGGCCTTTTTGACCACCCGGCACGGAAATAATCATGGGAACCCGCGTGCTGCTCTCCCAGAGTGATTGTTTCGCCCAACGTTGTTTCTCACCGAGGTGAAAACCATGATCCGAGAACAGGACAACAATCGTATTATCCGCATGGGGACTCTTGTCCAGGGCATCCAGCAGGCGTCCGACCTGGGCATCGGTAAAGCTGACACAGGCCAGGTAGGACTGCACCGCATCCTTCCAGTGATCCGTTTCCACGAACCATTTGTGCGACGGTGGCAGGGAATTGTTTGTCAATTGCAGAGCGCCGGCCGGCAGATCTTTCCGGTCATCATCTCGTACCATCGGTAGCTGCACATCATCGCGCGGTCGATCGTCAAAAAACCTCTGGGGCGCGTACCAGGGAACGTGAGGCCGATAAAAACCGACGGCCATGAAAAATGGTTTCTGACGCTTGTACTGCAACTTTTCAATCGCCCAGCTGGCATCCACGAAATCACTAAACTCTTCTTCGGCGTATTGTTGCGCACCAAAATCCCACAAGCGACTGGAGTTGCCAATTTCTTTCACAAGCTGTGCATCAATCTTTAAACGTTGTCCGGGACGTGGTCCGACTACCTGGAACGACGGTCCATCGACACGGGAGGCATGGTAAATTTTTCCTGTCGTCAGGGTGCGATAACCCTGGGCTGCAAAATGCTGGCTCAACGTGATCCGCGTTTTGTTCTTGGCCGTCTGGCGGAACCAGGGCCTGTTCACGTAGATCCCGGTCGTCGAGGGTCGCATGCCCAGCATCAGGCTGGTGCGAGAGGGATTACAAATCGGTGCCTGGCAATGAGCGTTGGTAAAAAGGACTCCTCGTTTGGCCAACCGATCAATCTGGGGTGACTTGGCCTGCGGATGTCCGCCCAGGCAACTGACCCAATCGTTCAGGTCATCAATGGCAATCAGCAGGACATTGGGGCGTTTTGCTGCTTGCGCTACGCCATCGCACATCAACACCAGCAATAAACTGGCCCCAATTGCTCTAAATCCTGTCCGCATAGTGAATTCCTTAAACGCTTCTCGACCGGGTCTTCGTGCCTACCAGCGTAACCCACCGGGTAATGCCTGACAATCTTGCCACTTGCCCACTGGCAAGAAGTCCGCTGCAGTCCTCCTTTCAACCGTGACGAAGAACAAATCAAGGATTATGATATAGGGACCATCCACGGAGACGATTACCACTTGCCGAGGGTTCGCCATGCTAACAGTCCTGAGCAATCGACGACGAGTCTGTAATGGACTCACTCGCCGGCAATTGCTGCAAGTAGGCGGTGCCGGATTATTCGGGCTCAACCTGCCCCAGGTGTTGGCAGCTGAAGCCATCCAGCAACCGGACAAGGCGCGTGCAAAATCCGTCATCTTCGTCTACCTCTTTGGTGGTCCCAGCCAGTTGGAAACCTTCGACTGCAAACCAGATGCACCCAGCCATATCGTCGGACCCTTCAAGACCACGGCAACTTCCAATCCAGAGTTGCGATTCTGTGAACACCTTCCGAAGCTGGCAAAACGCATCAATGATTTTTGCCTGGTCCGCACGCTCAATCATTCCCAGAATGATCACAACGCATCCCATTACATTCAAACAGGACATCCCATGCCGCCGGCTGAGCGGGGTCCCTCCAATGTCAATGCCGCCCCCAACGACTGGCCATCGATCGGATCAGTCATTAACTACCTCGATCGCCAACAGGCACGAACGGGTCAACGTACGATCCCCAGTTACGTCTACCTGCCCAATCGCCATGGCGAAATCCAGCTGGGTGGACAATACGATCGCCTCGGTCAATACGCCGGCTGGCTCGGTTCCGAATACAATGCCTTTTCCACTCGGATTCACAAGCGTAAGCCTGGCGACAATCCCTATTACCGGGATTGCACGGACGAGGAGTTGAAATTTCGTTTTTCAGGACTCGAACTGAACCAGGGAATCACCATCGATCGACTTAATCGACGGCAATCACTGCTGGACCAGTTCGATCAGTCACGACGTGCCTTGTCCGAATCACGCCAGGTTGAGCAATTCGGTGATTTTCGCGACGAGGCGCTCGACATGGTTCTGTCCGATCGGCTGCGTAAGGCGCTAAGTCTGAAAAACGAACCTGGCAAGGTACGAGATCGCTACGGTCGCAACCTGTTTGGACAATCCTTGATTGTCGGACGACGTATGATCGAAGCGGGAGCTCGTTTCACTACCGTGATCTGGGACATGACCGATGGAGCTGACTCTGGATGGGATTCCCATGAAGGCCTGACGTCCAGCTTGAGAGACCACCTGTTACCGGGACTTGACCAGGGGTTTTCGGCGCTGCTCGATGATCTCCGGGAGCGAGGGATGCTAGATGACACACTGGTTGTGTGCTGTGGCGAAATGGGACGCACACCAGCCTTCCTGACCCGCGGCACCGCGGACGGCCGTGACCACTGGAGTTATTGTTTTCCAGCCATCCTGGCCGGTGGTGGCATCAAGGACGGACTGGTTTACGGAAAATCCGATCGTCATGCAGCCTACCCACTGGAAAAACCAGTTTCCCCTGAGGACCTCACGGCAACGATTTTTCATGCCCTCGGGATCAATCCACACGCTCCCCTGCTCAACAAGCGGGGACAACCGGTGGCCCTGGTCAACAATGGTCACGTGATCGACGAATTATTCCGCTAATCGAAAGCAACCATGAAACAACAGATCATCCTGCCACTGTTGCTGCTGACAGTTCCGTTAACCGCTGCAGAACCGGACAAGCTCAAGTTCGAAACCTATTCAGGTTACTTCGTCTCCAACAAGTTCGAGCCACAGGCAGCCGCCTCCTTCGTGACAGCGCGTACCCAGGAGCAATTTGACCAGGTCTTTGGTGTCGCCTTCGTCATGGGAGACAAGTCGCATCGCCTGGCACCCGATGCCTTCAAGTCCCAGTTGGTCCTGGCCACCATCAAGCGGGGCATGGCCTTCTGCACCTACCAGGTTACCACGGTGACTGAAAAAGATGGCGTCGTCCAACTGCGTTACAAGACAACTTCCAAGAAAAGCGAGTCGGCCAGTTTTTCCTGTCCCCTGATCATCTCGGTGCCACAGGGGAAATACCGGGCCATCGAATTCCACGAAAACAACAAGCTCGTAAAACGCCTGGCTATCAAGAACTCCTAGCCAACGGCAGCTTACTTCAGCACCTTGAGCTTGATGTTCTTGTACAAGCAATCCGCACCTTGATCCTGCAGGCCGATATATCCCAGGCGCGGGTGATCCTTGTAGGCCACGGGAAACTTATGGCTGCTGACATCCGGTCGCTTGTTCGGCTGCGAGAAATGATACGCATCAATTCGTGAAAGCTGTTTTCCATTAATGGTCACGGAAATCCGATTGCGATTGCAGAACAATTTCAACTGGTTCCATTGGCCAACCGGCCTCATGGCATTCTCGCTGGGCTTGACCAGGTCATAAATCGCACCCGTATCGTGATACCCGGAGGTCGTGGTGTCATCGATGGCAATTTCCATTCCATTAAACCCCACATCCCTGCCCGGTTGCGGTTGCAGTGACGAGGTGCGAAAGAAGATGCCGCTATTACATCCCTTGCTGATTTTAAAATCCAGCACGAGGACAAAATTCTCCCACTTCTTTTCATGAACCATCATGTAATGACCCGACTTGTGCGGGTTAATACTGCCTGCTTCCACGGGCCGTTGGCTCGTTTTTTTATCGCTGGTGATCCAGCCATCGAGCGTCTTGCCATCGAAGAGCAGGATCCAACCCTGCTGCTTTTCAGCCTCGCTGAGTTCATTATCCGCAGCCGCGGCGAGACTTCCTGCCAGGGTCAGCAATAGCATCAGGCATCTAGAAAAATACATGGATGTTAGTCTCCTGGGCGATATGTCTATCTTTACGAAGAGAGCAGCGGTTTCACGACATGGCCATGAACGTCGGTCAGGCTAACGTCACGACCCCCAAAACGGAACGTGAGCTGCTCATGGTCCAGGCCTAACTGGTGAAGTATGGTTGCATGGACGTCCTGGATCATCAGTTTATTTTCGACTGCCGCGTTACCAAATTCATCGGTCTGGCCGTAAACCGTACCTCCCTGGAACCCACCTCCCGCAATAAACAGGCTATACCCGTTCACGTGGTGATCTCGCCCAGCAGTTGCGGAAACCTTGGGAGTATGGGGTGTACGCCCCATTTCTCCGGCCCAGACAACAATTGTCTCGTCCAGCAGACCTCGTTGCTTGAGATCCAGGATCAGTGCCGTCACTCCCTGGTCCGTGATCATGGCATTTTGATTGTGATACTTGACGAGATTCCCGTGCTGGTCCCAGGGAGAATTATTTGAGTGCGTCAACGGACAGGTGATCTCGATAAATCGCACACCCCGTTCGACCAACCTCCTGGCACGAAGACACTGCAGGGAGTAATGCCTCTTGTATTCATCCTTGCTGTCGAGTCCGTACAACCTGCGGGTCTGCTCGGTCTCGCCGGAAACATCGGCAATGCCAGGGATCGATGACTGCATCAGGAAAGCTTTTTCGTGATTTACGATGGCGGACTCGATCGCCGCCTCGTTGGCAACCTGCCCGGCAAAGCTACGGTCCTGTAGCTGCAACAGGTCAAGCTTACGACGTTGAATTGCCAGTTTATCCTGCGGCACGATGTTATCGACCGGTGTCCCCTTGGCTCGCACCATCATGGCCCCGTGGTTGGCCGGCAGGTAGGCACTGGCAAAATTTTCAAAACCACCGTTTGGAATCCAGTCGTTATTAAGCAGTACATAACCAGGCAGGTTTTCGTTTTCCGAGCCCAGCCCGTAGGAGACCCAGGATCCAAAACTGGGAGCCCTGCCCGTTTCTCTTCCCGTGTGCATCAGCAGTGCCTGTTGGCCATGTAATGGTTGCTTGCCAACCAGGGATCTCACCACGCACAGCTCATCTGCGATACTGGCGATGCCGGGTAACAGGTCGCTGACCCAGAGACCACTTTCACCGCGCTGAGAAAAGTTCCAGGGACTGCCAAACCAGACACGCGCCGCACTGCTCTGGGAAAGAATCGACACGTTTTCCTGGCCGATTGCCTTCCCTTCTTGTTTCTTCAACTCGGGCTTGTAGTCAAACGTATCCACGTGGCTGGGACCGCCATCCATGAAACAAAAGATGACATGTTTTGCGCGGGGTGCATGATGAGGCTGTTGCGCAGCATGGCCGGAGCGGGCCAGCATGCTGCTGAAAGCCAGCATGCCAAAGCCCTGGGACGTTTGTCTCAAAAATTCACGGCGACTGCTAAACATCATCCTACCCGGTTACCAGGATTACCTGACGTAGATAAATTCCTTCGTGTTAAAAACAGCATGCGCAATATCGGTCCAGACCTCGTTGCTTGTTAATAGCTTACCATCCGAGACACCATGCAGGCGAGCCAGATCGTGGACCGCCTTCTCCCAGCGCAGTATCTCCATGGGACCGGGGTCCCGTGCATAGGCAGCCTGGAATACTTGCCGGATTCTCCCCCGGACATCACCACCCTCAATGGCTGCTAACCGTTTCCCCCAGACGTGAGCCTGCTCCCGTACGAAAGGATCGTTCAACAAGGTCAACGCCTGGATCGGTGTATTGGTCACGTCACGTTTGCCGGTAGGTATCTTCGGCTTGGGCTGGTTAAACGTCAGCAGGAACTTCGGTGGTTCCATGATCGTCACCTTGGTGTACAACGAACGACGACCATTGCCATCCAACGGACCGCTGAACAACCGCTTGGTCTCGTCCTCCGCCGTTCGATACGGATCAGTGGGTGGTCCATAAAGTGTGGCATCAAGTCGACCGGAAACGGCCAGCATGCTATCTCGAATCGCCTCTGCTTCCAGTCGCCGCGTGGGAAAATGATGGAGCAGTCGATTCCGTGGATCAACCGCCGGGGCGCGGGAGCTGAGACGACCAGACTGCTGCCAGGTTTGACTCAGAACAATACGCCGAACCAGTTTCTTGGTCGACCAGCCATCCTCCATGAATCGCCTTGTCAGCCAGTCCAGCAGTTCGGGATGCGACGGCCGACCACCCAGTTGCCCGAAATTATTGGGCGTATCAACCAATCCCTGCCCAAACAACCAGTGCCAGACACGATTAACATAGACCCTTGCCGTCAGGGGATTCCTGGGATCCAGGATCCGCTCAGCCAACTCCAACCGACCACTCTCATCACTCGTAAAGGTAGCGGGCTCCTCTGCTCCGGAGGTCAACGCTCGCAGGTACCCACGCCGTACCGGATCTCCCAACTGGTAATAACTGCCACGATGGTGAAATCGATAATCAACTCCCGCATCCAAATCAACCATACCATTAACAGTTCGCGCTGCCTTCACTTGGGATTCTACCTTCCGGTAATGGTTCACCAACGGTTCTAAGTCTGGATGGATGGCCGACTTCGTAATCCAGGGGGTCAGGAGAAGGTTGTTTAGCAGAACAATATCATCAGCTTCCGCCGTACCAGCTTCCCAACGATCAACGGCAGCCTGCAGCCACTGTCGATAGCGAGTCGCTGCCTGCTCCTTGCTAGTCGGAACCATCTTATTGAAGAGAGGTAGAAAACGGCGCAGTTCATCCTGTGGCGTCACACCCGCCTGGTGGGCCACTACCTTTGACACAGAAAACCAACTACGAGGATCGGCCATTGCCTGCTTGCTTAGCTTCGCTCCCAAACCCCAGCGTGGTGGAAAATTCGGATTACTCCCCTTCGTAACGAACTCAACATAAATCCGCCGCTCGGACGTT
>JAZADA010000134.1:0-7937 GCA_036124135.1 Planctomycetota bacterium
TCCGTATTGGCCATGGGAGCCAGTTGGTCCATTACCAAGCACATCAAGGGATACTGCATCCTGTTCCTGCTGTTGGAAACCGGCATGCTGGGCGTCTTCATGGCCCTGGATTTCTTCCTCTTCTATGTTTTCTGGGAAGTCATGCTCTTGCCGATGTACTTCCTGATTGGCATCTGGGGTGGACCACGCCGCGAATATGCTGCCATCAAGTTCTTTCTCTACACGTTGTTCGGTAGTGTCCTGATGCTGGTCGCCTTGCTGATCCTGTATTTCAGCAGTGACCTGGTCGAGTTAGCTCGTCACTCCAACCTGGACGGTGGCGACGTCGTGTGGGCAAACCTGCACCTGCACGATTCCGTGACCGCCGAGGTCAAGGAGAAACTGGCAAGTGAACCTGATGCAGTCATGCACACGTTTAACATCCAGGCCCTGGCGGCCATGGGCCAGCACACGGAACTGATCAGCCCGGCCTGGCAACGAACCGCTTTCCTGCTTTTGTTGATTGGGTTCATTATCAAGGTGCCCTCGGTACCTTTCCATACCTGGTTACCTGATGCTCACGTCGAGGCTCCCACTCCGATTTCAATGATCCTGGCGGGTGTCCTGCTCAAGATGGGAGGTTATGGGATCATCCGTATCTGCTATCCCATCTGTCCGCACGGTGGCTACGACCTGGCCTACCTGGTCTGTGCCCTGGGTGCCATCAGCATGGTCTACGGTGCCTTCGCGGCGCTGGCACAAACTGACTTCAAGCGACTGGTCGCCTATAGTTCCGTGAGTCACATGGGCTATGTCATGCTTGGCCTGGGTGTCTGGTCTGTTTCCGGACCTTACTACGATTCTGCTTACTGGAACATGGGCATCCAGGGTGCGATGTTCCAGATGATCGGTCATGGTATTAGTTCCGCTGGTATGTTCTTCATGGTGGGCATCATTTACGACCGGGTGCATCATCGCAACCTCAACGAATTCGGCGGTCTTTACGGCCGCATGCCGGTGTACACAGCAATGGCCATGGGGCTTTTCTTTGCGGGCCTGGGATTACCGGGGCTCTGCGGGTTCATCGGCGAAGTGCTGGTCGTTTTATCCGTCTGGAAATACAGCATGGTGTTGGCCGTAATTTCGGCAGCCGTGGTGATTCTCACTGCTGGCTATATCCTTTGGTGCGTCCAACGTGTGTACCTGGGCGCTGAATACAAGGGACCTCACGAGGAAGCATTGACCCCCACTACCACGCGTGAACGTCTCATTGGTGGTGTGTTACTGGCCTTTGCAATTGCCTTCGGTGTCCTGCCGCACCACACGGTTCTAAAATACATGGATCCGACGATTGATCGACAGGTCGAGGATCTTACCGAGTGGACCAAAACCGTCAAGGATCCCCTTGAGGCAACGGAAGATACATCGGAAGAAGCCGCCCAGAAGCCTGGTAATCAGCAAGCTCCTGTGGCAGGCCAACAAGAAGTGGAAACGCCGGCAGCAAACAACTCCGTGGACGTATCCGGCAAAGTTCCCACAGGGATTTCCGCAGGGTTAGCCGCTTCGCCTGCAAGCGTGTCCAGGTAGCTGACAACTATTTTAATCAATCCATCATCATCACAAGTCGACACTAGAAAGTAATTTTCGGTGAACATTCACGACCTGGTAAGCGAGCTGATCGTTAATACGAAGGGAACCGCCAGTGGCAGTTTCCTCTCGATCACGCGTGATTCAAGCCTGGGTGCTTTCCTGCCCGAGCTGGTCATTTGCCTGACGATCGTCTTGCTCTTGACCGTACGCCTTTTCGAATCGCTCAAGAAACTGGATGTCTTCTGGGTTGCCCTGGTCGGTTCGGTAGCCGGATTCGTGCTGGCCAACCCGCTACTGCTTCTGCAGTCAGAATCGATCTCGCGGATGGAGATCTTTACTGGCATGCTGGTCTACGATTCGTTCACGATCTACATGCGACTGGTGTTACTGGGATTCGCGATGTTGTTCGTGATCTTCACCAAGCTTTCAGGAATACCTGATCGCGAAGACGGCGCCGACATTTACTCGCTGGTCCTGGGAGCCACGCTGGGAATGTGCCTGATGGCGACAGCCAACCATTTGCTGATGGTCTTCATGGCGATCGAAATGGCCAGTGTACCCTCTTACGTCTTGGCCGGAATGCTGAAAGGACGTCGACAGGGAAGTGAAGCTGCCCTCAAGTACGCGGTCTACGGAGCCGGTGCTGCTGGCATCATGCTGTATGGAATTAGTCTCGTGGCCGGCATCGTCGGCACCGTCCATTTACCGACCCTGGCCTCGCAACTGGCCGTGCAGGAACTGGGCGGATCAGAATCGATGGTCCTGGCGTTGGCTGGGCTCATGATCGTCACGGGCCTGGCTTTTAAACTGTCCGCGGTCCCCTTTCACTTCTGGTGCCCGGACGTTTTCGAAGGAGCCTGTGCCGAGGTCAATGCTTTTCTGAGTATCGCCTCCAAGGCTGCTGCCCTGGCGCTGCTGGTTCGCCTTGCGATTGGATTCGGTACGATCGTACCGACGGGAATCGAACCTGGCGACGCAATGGCTACCCAGCAGGAAGCATCTCTCACTGCGAGTAGTGGACTCTTTGCCGTGGCCGAGGAACTGCCCGCACCCACCACGGAACCCGGGGCGGTCGCCAATGACAACCTGGCCGACATACGATCTTTTATCGGTAAGCTCATTGCCCTGCTGGCAGTCATTACCTGCACCTTCGGCAATTTGGCTGCTTACGGACAAACCAACATCAAGAGGCTGCTGGCCTACTCCACGATTGCCCATGCGGGCTACATGATGATGGCCATCCCACCGATCATGGCACTGGCCGGCAACAGCCCTGATGGGGCGGAAGCGGCTGTGGCAGCACTGTCTCTTTATATCTTCACCTACCTTTTCATGAACCTTGGTGTGTTCGCTGTAGTCGCCTTCCTGCGCAACCAGTCGGGAAGTGAAGAAATCGCGGATTATGCCGGCCTTATCAAGCAGTGTCCCGGTTTGACCATCTGCCTGGCCCTGATGATGTTTAGCCTGGTGGGACTGCCACCACTGGCAGGTTTCATTGGAAAGTTTGCGATCTTTGCTTCCCTGGCGGATGGCTACACTCATGCTGCCGGTACCGCCGATTACCTCCTGTGGCTACTGGTCATCGGTGGCATCAACACAGCGATCAGCCTGTTTTATTACCTGCGCGTGGTCAAGACAACGATTCTTGATGAAGCCCCGGCCGACCGCGAACCGATCTCGCTACCCATCCAGTCAGGACCAGGAGCCTACGTCCTGCTGCTGACTATCCCCACGGTTATTCTAATCGTGGGTTGGAACTGGTTGTACGATTTCACACGTGCTGCAGCAGGTTCGTTGTTTTAAACTCCTTACCGAATTCTCCGGCTTGTCACAAATTGCTGGTAACCACTCTTATGAATGCGACTGAAATCAACACGCTTCTCAATCGACTGCGGATCGTCCACAGCCGATCCCTGGTGGCTTACCTGCGTTATGCAGCTCCCTGGATTCGCAAGGATTCCCACGGAGTTGTCGATACCCTTGAAACGATGGCCGACGAGGTCCAACGGACTGCAGATCGCCTGGGAGAGATGATTCTTTCCGGTGGTGGCGAAATCCTGCCGGGTGAATTTCCACTGGAATTCACCGGCTTCCACGATCTGTCCCTCGATTACTTGCTGGGCGTTCTTATCCAACGCCAGGAAAATGATATTGCGACCATCCAGAACTGCATTGAGCCACTCACGATAGCCCCGCTGGCCCAGGCCCTGGCTGAAGAATCGCTGGGCGCTGCCAAGGGAAACCTGGACTCGTTGCAAGAACTGGTGGCATCTCAATCGGACGCCTAGGTATTCCGGGCAGTCGGTCCACCTGGCCGATGTTACGGAGCCACCAAGCTAACCATCGCCGAGAACCTTTTCGGGTCTCGCCAACCAGGATCATCCATGACACTGTTCGACACGCATGCGCACCTGGATGAAGACGTCTTTGACGAGGATCGACAGTCCGTCCTCGAGCGTGCCACGCAGGCTGGTGTGACAACGATCATCAGCGTGGCAACAACACTTCACTCCAGCCGACGTTGCCTGGAGATTGCCAGCTCCCTGGACCACGTTTTCCCCAGCGTGGGCATTCAACCCAACTACTGTGCCGAGGCGGACGAGAATGACTGGGACCAGATCGTCCAGCTGGCCCAATCCCCGCAGGTCGTGGCGCTGGGTGAAACCGGGCTGGATCGCCATTGGGATTACACGCCCTTCGCCATGCAACAGGATTACTTTGACCGCCACATTCGACTTTCCCAGGAGTTGCAGATCCCTTTCATCGTTCACATGCGGGAATGTGGCCAGGACATCGTAGAAATGCTGCGAGTTGCCAGGCAACGAGGACCACTACAGGGTGTCATGCACTCCTTTACCGGCGATGCCACGTTGGCAGAAGAATGTCTTGAGCTGGGACTCTACATCAGTTTTGCTGGCATGGTGACCTTTAAAAAGTCCGACGAGTTGCGATCAGTAGCAGCCGGCATTGCGAGTGACCGCCTGTTACTGGAAACCGACGCACCCTACCTGTCACCTCACCCGCACCGGGGGCAACGCCCCAATGAGCCCGCATTAATGATCCATACGGCGGCCTGCCTGGCCGAGACCAGGGGGGTCTCACCGGAAGAGCTGGCTCAACAGACAACAGCCAATGCCAGCCGTCTTTTCTCACGGGTTTCCCTGCCCGGGTAAGACCTGATCACGATGCGAGGATCCCAACCAGGACACTGGCAGACCGTTTTTTTTATGGTACGTTACGACCTGAATTCGATTGATAACTACCCTCGTTCTTTCTTGCTACAAGGACCCTGACCATGGTGAAAACAGTCAGTACCATGTTACCGCTGGGAACTCCAGCTCCTGACTTCTCCCTGCTGAACGTGAATGGTGAGACTGTCTCCCGGGACGATTTCAAGAATGCCCCTGCCATGCTGGTCATGTTCATGTGCAATCACTGTCCATTCGTGATCCACCTGGCACCTGCCCTGGCGCAATTCGCACTCGACTACCATGGCTCCGGTTTAGCCATCGTCGGTATCAGCTCCAACGATGTTTCCAGTCATCCCCAGGATTCTCCCGAGCAGATGATCCACGAGGCAGAACAACGTGGTTATGTCTTTCCTTACCTGTACTACGAGGAACAGGAAGTTGCCATTGCCTACCGCGCCGCCTGTACCCCGGACTTTTTTCTCTTCGATGGGGAACAAAAACTGGTCTACCGGGGTCAGTTTGATTCCAGTCGTCCAGATTCCGGAATTCCCGTGACCGGTGAGGATCTGCGACAGGCTGTCGATGCGGTCCTGGCTGGGCAGGAAGTCTCCAGCGAGCAAAAGCCGAGCCTTGGTTGCAATATCAAGTGGAAGGCAGCCGCTGAACCGGACTACTTCAATCCTGATGGAACCGGGTAAACAATCCTGGCACTATTGTGCCGAGGGAAAATCGAGCAGGATCTTCAAGCCCTCGTCACCCCGCGCGTGGTACTGGTCAAAGGCTCGCTGAACGTCCGCCAGTGGATAACGGTGCGTAATCAGCGGTGACACATCCATCCGCTTCTCGGCAATCCATTGCATCGCCAACGGAAAGTCCGTGCGGAAATCAGGACCGACACTAGTCACGATATTCTGCCGCCTCCAGAACAGCTTGCGCCACTCGATCTGATCGATCAGGGTCATGGGCACGCCAAAAAAGAGAATCGTACCATCCACGCGGCAAAGATCCACGCAAAGGTTCAATACCTGCTCCGTGTGCCCTACTACCTCGATGACCAGGTCAGCGCCAGCACCATCGGTCAGGCTCATGACGGCTTCCTCGGGATCCACTTCGGAGGAATCCACCACGTCGGTAGCTCCCATTTTCAAGCTGGTCTGAAGCCGATAACCCAGTTTATCAACAGCGATGATCTGTCGAGCACCCAGGTTACGCAACGTGGCACAAAACAACTGTCCCATGGGGCCCTGGCCCACCACGACCACGCTCTGACCCAACACCGGCGGCACACGTCGCATGGCCAGGATCACCGTACCCAGCGGCTGGGCCATCAAGGCTTCTTCTTCCACGGGCCTGGGATCGACCGGGATGGCCCGATTCTCATCAACGCAATACCGTTCCCAGAGGCCGTTTTGATCATCCGGTATACACAGGACTCGGTCATTCACCTGGTAGCGTTCACCGTTAGTTGCCACGACCCTGCCTATCATCTCGTGCAGCGAATGGCCGAGCCGCGGTTTATATTCCTCGTGTTCCTGTTCAAAGAACAGCATGTCAGAGCCACACAGGCAACTCAGTTCCGGTTGAAAAATGATCTGTCCAGAACCGCCCGAATCCAACTCCGGTTCGGGCGCATCAACGAGCCTGATCTGCTTGGGGCCGTATATTTCTCCTGCCAGCACGTCTCTTACCTCCTCGGTTGATTTACTTTTGCCATCGCTGCCAGGCCAGGCCAGGGCGATCGACACGAAACTGTACGATACGACCATGTTCCATTTCGGTCACGTATGCCGTCCGGCCATCCGTTCCACCAAAACAGATATTAGATGGTTTTGTACCGAGCACGGGAACCTCTTGCAGGATCTTGCCAGTGGGAGTCATTTTCACAACGGTCCCTTTACCATGACGCGTGATGTAAAGATTCCCGTCCACGTCACAACGCATGCCATCAAAGCCGTGGTCAGGAAACTTCTTTATTAAACGCTTGCCGGTTAACTTACCTGCCGCCGTGATCGTGAACGCCCAGACATTGCGCTGGACACTCTCGTTCACGTACAGCGATTTTCCGTCCGGGCTGACTTCTACTCCGTTGGTAGTTCCCATGTCTGCTGCTACCCGGGTCACCACTCCCTGGCGATCGATCCGCCAGAGCTGCCCAACCCCGGCTGCCCAGTTAGGGTCGCTGGCGTACAGGATGCCGGCAGGGCCGATAGCCAGGTCATTGGGCTGGTTCATCTTCGGTTCATGCGCCAACACCGAAATCTTCCTCGATTTCATATCGATCTGTAACACGTTATGGCCCGTGTAGTCAGCCACGTACATCACGCCCTGCTGGTTAAACCGAATACCATTGCCCGTACTTCCCTTGGGCAGGTCGACAAACAGCTCGGACTTTCCATTGCTGGCCACGCGACCAACGGTACTTTGCCGAGCGAAATTTACCGCGTAAACATTTCCCGCGGCGTCACACGCCGGGCCCTCGACACCACCAGTAAACTTATTTTTTTCTGTCAGTGGCGTTGCAACAAACAGCTTTTCCGGCTTCCCGGCTACCGCTTTCTTACCTGGCTGGGATGACTCGTCCGCGGAAACATCCTGGCAACTGGTCCAGCCCAGTACTACCACTAACAACAGGGTTCCGAGGTTCCTGCCTCTCTTAAAATAACCAACCATAAGTCGAACTCCCCTGGGCAATTTTTTATTCCACGTCCAGTGTATCGCTTCAAAAACCAGTCCAACAGCAGCCCCGGCATAAAAATACACCCTCCGGAGATGCCCCGGACAGTCCTTTCCCCGGCCTGAGGTTGTCGATCCGGGGACCACGGCCCGCTATGATAGGTTTTCCGTAGGGGCCCGGCGTGTGAGTATCCCGGACCAGGCCCCGTTGATTGCCACCACCTTTTTTCTTCGGTGAAACCATGAACCATGTTCGACTGCTGAAAATCGTCCTGATCCTGGCAAGCTGCCTGTTACCCGTCTCGGCCAGTGCCCAAAAAGCAGAACTTTCGGCATCCATCAATCGTCGAAGCGATGCCAGTTGGCAAGCCGCACTGAAAATCTGGCAATGGGCCGAACCGGGCTACCAGGAAACCAAGTCCTCCGGGTTACTGGCCAAGATCCTGGCAGATGCCGGCTTTCGTATCACCCAGGGAGTTGCAGATATCCCCACTGCCTTCACGG
>JAZADA010000135.1:0-7645 GCA_036124135.1 Planctomycetota bacterium
TCTTGCAATTCTCGAGTACCCGCTGCCGGAGGTTTGCGAAGCGTTACGTCGCCAGGCCGAGCAAGGCTAGGCGGATCCGTCGCGGCTGGCCTGGATGATTGCGCCGTGAACCACGGCCAGTTCACCGAGGGCTGCCGGCAAAACCTGGTACGAGTCACGCAGGGGCGAGAAAACGTACTGGGCGACTGCTGCCCGCAAGGGCTCAAAGAAATTCTTTTCGCCGATCAGGGAAACCCCCCCTCCAACAACGATCACCTCCGGGGCCTGCAATGTGATCACCTGGGCAATCGCCCAGCCAAGCACGCGAATAGCGTGATCGAGAATCTCGGCGGCCAGCGGGTTGCCCTCACCGGCGGCGCTGGCCACGTGTTGCCCGGTTAGGTTCTCCGGTTGCTCCTGGCAACGGGCGAGAAGATCTGCAATCCCTTCCAGGTTTCCAGGAGTTGCTTCCTGGATCTGCTGGCGGGCACGGGCCACGATGCCCCAGCCACTGGCAATCGATTCCACCGTCTCCGAGGGATTAGTAGCCAGCGGTCCCGGGCGTAAATGGCCAATTTCCGCTGCGGCAGGTCGTCCGTCTGCCGGAGCCTTTCCCGCGACGACAAATCCGCCGCCAACACCCGTACCGACGGTCACGTAAAATACCGAGCGAGCACCTTTTCCAGCTCCCAGTGCCGCTTCCGCCAGCGTGGCCACGTCACAATCGTTCCCCAGTGAACCGGTCAGACCCAGGTTCTCTTGGCACCAGTCGCCCAGCGGGAAATGGTCCCAGCCTGCGACCTGGTGGCTCGTGGTAACGATTCCGGTCGTGGTGTCGAGCGGGCCACCAAAACCAATGCCGATTTTCTTCACACCAAAACGTTCAATCAACGCCGGAGCGGTTTCCGCGATCTGTTGCAGGATACCCTCGGCGCCAGCGTTGGCATGGATGTCCAGCCGTTCCAGTTTCGTGAGGGTGGCCTGCGTGGGAAGCCCGACTCCCAGTTGCAGCTTGGTGCCGCCGATTTCGATACCCAGGTGCATGGTTTTACCGATCGCTGAAGGTCAGGATGCGTAGCGTCCTTGCTGGTTGATACGGGCAAACACATCGTTCAAGACCCAGTGGAACAGGCAGAGGTGCACGCTTTCCACCATGCCCATGTCATCCAGGTCCACGTGGAGTCCGCCCTGTTGAAGGTTCTTGAGGCGGCCGCCGTCGTAGCCGGTCAGGCCGAACGTCGTGAGCCCCTGCTGGTTCGCCCACTCGACAGCATTGAGAACGTTGGGGCTGTTGCCGGATCCACTGATGGCGATCACCAGGTCCCCCTGGCTGCCATAATTCATTAACTGTTGTACGAAAATCTGGTCGTAGTCCAGGTCGTTGCCGACAGCCATGATCCAGCCAGCGTTATCGGTCAGGCTCAGGACTTTCAGGCGTTTTCGGGTGGAGTCATGCAGTTCGGATTCAGGCAGCGTACTTTTGCCAAGATCTTCCGCCATATGGCTGGCCGTGGTCCCGGAACCGCCGTTACCAAAGATGAAAACAAACTTTTCATCTTCCCAGGCCTGGTAGACCAGGTCAGCCCATTGTTTCAAGGCCTGTTGGTCGATGCGGCCGATTTCCGCCTGGAGTCGTTCCAGGTATTGCGCCGAGTCAAGACTGGTGCCGAGCATGAGAATCCTCATTGAGAAGGTGGCTATCACAATCATCCTGGGATTGGTTCATGTCAGTTTCATCAGGATGATAGAACAGGAGAATTGGCAGAAACAACAAGGCACTGAACGCAAAAAGAAAAGATCGCGGCCAGTCGTTAATTCTGATGATATAGTCAAAGCCTGAATAAAGGATCGAACATAGCAAGATGGCGACCCAGTTGGCCATTCCCGTGGTGGCTAGAATCCTTCCCTTGATCTTGCTGTGCGGGCGAATCTGCATAAACGTTGCCAGGGGTACATAGAACAGTCCCGTGGCGAGTCCCAGCAGGATCATGGTAACGAAACATCCCCAGTAGCCCAGTAGGTGATTGTCACGCGATCCAGGAATACTTAGCAGTAACATGAAAGTCACGATGCCCCAGCATCCGTATCGCAGGACTTTTACGTTGATGGCACCGCGTGAAAGAAATCCGGAAAGCACGCTGCCGATAGCGATGCCGATCGAGGTGCTGGCGGCCAGGTAACTTGTCCAGGTGTCAGCTCGTTCATGACCGAGGAGCAGTTGTTGCTTACCAAACGAGTTGATGGACATGATCAGTACCGCGCCGCCACCCCAGAAGAGACTGGAGACAATCATGGCCCACAGTAAGGAGCTATCCTGTCGGAAGTTTTGACGAACTTCTGGAGCCACAACCAGGGCTGAAAATTTCAGGTCTAGCTTCGGGTTAGCTGGAGGGACCCGACGGATCAAGCTGGCAGTAGCGGTACCGAGAACAGCGATGATTACGCATATCACACCTGGTCCCCATAGAGCGTCGCCGAAGCTGTCCAGTATGAATCCTGCGACTCCCGTGCCAAGAATGATTGCGACAAACGTAGTCATCACGACCATGCCGTTGGCCTTGGGGAGGTCTGCTGATTGAAATAACTCGGGCAGAATACCCAGCTTGGAAGGAGCGAAAAAAGAGCTTTGGGCACCCATCAGGAAGAGGATTCCCAGCAGTGGTAGCAGGGTCTGGATCAATTCGCGAGCGTTGGCGTGCTGCAAGGCATCTCGGTTCAGGAGTATGAATCCAACCATGCCCAGTAGCATCACAACGATTTCTGATATTTTTGACCAGAGGAATACGCGTTGTTTACTGCAGCGTTCTGAAAGGTAACCGGCAATTCCGGCCAACGCTATAAACGGGAAGGCGAAGACCACCATGGCTAACGATTGAATATCGATGTTGGCGACTTCAGAGACAGCCAGTAGCAGGACGACCTGCTTGAAGACGTTGTCGTTGAATGCCCCTAGGAACTGGGTGGAAAGGTGTCCCCAGAAGGAGCGATCTTGCCAGAGTCCACGATCAGTGGGGTTCATGACGTCTCTTTGCCGGTTTCAATCTCCACGAGTTGCCCGTCGGACTCCATGGCACGAATGTCTTCGGTGATCTTCATGCTGCAGTACTTGGGGCCACACATGCTACAGAAGTGAGCGCTTTTGAAAGTGTCCTGGGGCAAGGTTTCATCATGAAATCGCTGGGCCGTTTCCGGATCCAGGGAAAGACGAAACTGTTCGTTCCAATCAAATTCAAAACGGGCCTTCGAGAGCGCGTCATCACGGTCGCGTGCACCGGGTCGCTGGCGAGCAACGTCCGCAGCATGAGCCGCAATCTTGTAGGCGATGACCCCTTGCCTGACATCTTCCTTGTTCGGTAGCCCGAGGTGTTCCTTGGGTGTGACATAGCAGAGCATGGCGGCACCACTCCAGCCGGCCATGGCGGCTCCAATAGCGCTGGTAATGTGGTCATAGCCTGGAGCAACGTCCGTGACCAGGGGGCCCAGCAGGTAGAACGGGGCCCCGTGACAGATTTCAATTTGTTTTTCAACATTCATGGCGATCTGGTCCATCGGAACGTGCCCGGGACCTTCCACCATCACCTGTGTGCCACGATCCCAACTGCGCTTGACCAACTCACCGAGTGTATCCAGTTCGGCAAATTGAGCCGCATCGCTGGCATCCGCCAGGCAGCCCGGTCGCAAACCATCACCAAGGCTCCAGGTGACGTCGTATTGTCGCATGATGTCACAGAGGTCGTCGAAGTGTTCGTACAAGGGGTTCTGCTGACGGTGAGCCATCATCCACTTGGCGATCAACGAACCGCCTCGACTGACAATGCCCGTGACGCGTTCGGTGGTCAGGTGTAAATGTTCCAGCAGGACTCCGCAGTGGATGGTCATGTAGTCCACTCCCTGCTTGGCCTGGTGTTCCACCATGTCCAGGAAATGCTGCGGCCGCATGGATTCCATGTCGCCGTCAAGTTCTTCGAGCATCTGGTAAATGGGGACCGTTCCGATGGGAACTGGTGAGGCCTTGATAATGTTCCTGCGAATCTGATCGATGTCATTGCCGGTGGACAGATCCATGACCGTGTCGGAACCAAAGTGAACCGCGGTATGGAGCTTGTCTAACTCGGTTTCAGCGTCACTGGTGACCGCCGAATTCCCGATGTTGGCATTGATCTTGCAACTGGCGGCGATGCCGATACACATCGGTTCCAGGCTTTCGGCCAGGTGGACCGTGTTGGCCGGAATGACCATGCGTCCCGTGGCAACTTCTTCACGGATGACTTCCGGTGTCAGCGATTCTCGCTCTGCGACGTATTCCATTTCCGGGGTGATTTGACCGGCACGTGCAGCTTCCAGTTGTGTCATCGACATGACGACCTCCTTGTAATCGATGATGGGCTATCTGTTCGAAGCCCGATGCAATTGAGCAAATAAATTCGAGGGAATCCGTTGGCAGCCGCTCCACTTTTGGTAAGCGATTTGAGGGATGCCAGTTACCTCTTATTCCTTGTAGCACATCGTAGCCGGATCCCTTGAATTGTCAATCAACCCGGGGGAAATTGCCCGCAACAACCATGAAGCGGTTGGGGGGCAAGCAAAGGCAGGCCCAGGTCCGTCAGAGCTAGAGCGTTTTCAGGTATTCCAGGACAGCCTGTCTTTGCTCGAGAGTCAGGATTTCCGGGAATCGATGACCAGCAGCACTCTTGCCTGGCTTTCGCGTGTCGAAGAATGAGCGTTGTTCCCAGCGGTCCTTTGGATTTCCAGGAGCTTCGGTGTATTTCTTTATCTCGAGCCCGACTTGCTTTTGGTCGTACCCGTTTTCCGTCCGTTTCCAGACCGTTGGCCGTTGGTCGGGATTCAAGACGCCCCAGAGCGTAGGGACAGCACCATTGTGGAAATAGGGAGCCGAGGCCCAGACGCCGTCCAGCGGAGGCGCCACGTAGCCGGTTGGCTTGATGACCACTTTCTTCTTGCCGTGGTGGGAAAACCAACTGGCCTGGTACCAACTGCGATGAGATTCGCTCAAGGCCTTGAAACGGATTGGATCAGTACCGATTTCGTCAATCGGTACCATGATGTTGGGGTAATCGGCCAGGGGGCCATAGTTACCGTGACAGTCCGCACAGTGTTGGTTGAATGCCAGTTCGCCTTGCCTGGCCAAGGGTCGGTTAACGGGGAACGGGTACTTGGGTGCTTCCAGCGACATCAAGTAGGCGTAGATGTCCTTGAAGTCACTTTCCCATTGCTGGAAGTGCTCAGGGGTATTTTCTCGTACCATGATAAATTGCATGAGGGCACGATGTCCCCGTTCTGCCATGCCGTCGATATAGATTCGAGGACGTTTCCGGAAATGCCACCAGGGCGGTGCATCCATGTCATGGTTGACGAGCCTGGGCGGACTTTTGAATTGTTGGAAATTAAGATCCGCATCTCGACTGGCTGCCAGTACCACACCAAACATCACAGCATTGGTCGTGCCGTGGGTGGTTCCCATGGGAAATAGGGCCGCTCCCAGGTCGCGACGGTTCAATCGTTTTCCCAGCAGGATCTTGGTCGCACTTATTTCCTCTTTTAATGTTTGCATCGCGTAATGCGTGTTGGGTAAGCCCGGTATCACTTGGCCTGCAACCTTGCCACCGTGACAGGCGAAGCAGTTGAGAGACCAGTTGCCTTTCGCATCGACAACGTACTGCAGCGGCTTGCCGGAAGAATCGTGGGGACGTGGGGTCAGGCCATATCGCTGGAATGCCAGTTGACGCCGCTCAGCCGGGGAACTGCGAGCAGCCCTGGATTTCAGCGGTTCCGGCCAGGTTCTCCAGGTGGCATCAAAGACTTCCTGGCTGAAATCACTGGGTAAGAACGCTTTTTCTGTCAGTGCCCTGTATCCTCGGTTGGCAGCCGAGGTGTCGATCCGGACAGGAGACTCTGCCTGCACTGCAGAACAGACCAGGCTGCCAAGTAAGGTGGCTGCCAGGTATGCTCGTCGGCACATTGATTGGTAACAGTTTGGCATGGCGAGTAGATGGATGTGTCAAAGGGTGACGAGCGGCTTTCTATGGGCATCATAGTCCTTGTACCGCAAATCCACAGGGTCCTTCACGATTTTCTCATCGATCGTGGAAACGAGTCATCTCAGGAAGAGTTTTTATCGTAACCCAGGTGTGGTCCCAGCCATCGCTCGACTTCCTGGACGGACATGTTCTTGCGGTTGGCGTAATCCTCCACCTGGTCTTTACCGAGTCGATGAACGGAGAAATATCGTGCCTCGGGGTGAGCAAAGTAGAGTCCGCAGACGCTGGCTGCCGGAGTCATGGCGAGGGTTTCGGTTAACTCAATGCCCGTGTGTTTTTCTGCCTGCAGGAGTCTGAATAGCAGTGTTTTTTCTGTGTGGTCAGGTTGCGCCGGGTAACCAGGTGCAGGCCGAATGCCGCGGTATTTTTCGGCGATTAAATCCTCCTTGCTGGACTGTTCGTCCGCCCCGTATTTCCAGTGTTTGCGTACGCGTTCATGGAGTACTTCGGCGAATGCCTCGGCCAGTCGATCAGCCAGTGCCTTGACCATGATTGCACTGTAATCGTCCTGGGCCGCGGTATAGTCAGCTGCCAGTTCGTCGACACCGATACCTGCCGTGAGAGCGAAGGCGCCAAGGTAATCGGTGCGGCCGGATTCCAGGGGTGCCACGTAGTCGGCCAGCGAGCGAAATTCCTGTTGTCCCTGCCGTTGCCATTGTTGACGAAGCGTGTGCAAACGCGTTAATTCCTCATCGCGTCCTTCATCACCAAAGATAATCAGGTCATCTCCATTGGCTGCTGCTGGCCAGATCCCGTAAACCGCTTTGGCTCGCAGTTGTCGCTTGCTGATAATACGTTCCAGCATTTGCTGTGCCTGGTCGAACAGGTCGCGTGCTGCTTCACCTCGCTGTGGGTCGTCCAGGATCCCCGGGTACTTTCCTTTGAGTTCCCAGGCCATGAAGAACGGTGTCCAGTCGATGTAGGGAACCAGGTCTTCCAGCGGGTAATCGTCCAGCACCTGGATACCCAGGCTGTCCGGTGTATCGATAGCCACCGTGTCCCAGTTCGTCGGGAACGGTTGTTGGCAGGCGTCCTGGTAACTGATCAAGGGCAACGTGCGTTGCTGGTAAGCACGGTTCAAGTCGTCCTGCTTCTGCCGGTTCTCTTCTACCAGGACAGGCCGGAGTTCATTGCTGAGCAATCGATCCACGATGCCAACGCAGCGTGAAGCATCAGTGACATGGATGATCGGTTCCTCGTACTGGTCGGCAATTTTAACCGCCGTATGCTTGGCACTTGTCGTGGCACCACCAATGAGCAGGGGGATCGTCATTTCCTGGCGTTGCATTTCCTGGGCGACATGGACCATTTCGTCAAGGCTCGGTGTGATCAACCCGGAGAGTCCGATGATATCAGCATCTGCTTCACGGGCCGTGTCGAGGATCGTTTCGCAGGCCACCATGACTCCCAGGTCGATGATTTCGTAATTGTTGCAGCCCAGGACCACGCCCACGATGTTCTTGCCAATGTCGTGGACATCACCCTTGACCGTGGCCATGACGATCTTGCCACGTGCCTGGCTCCCACTGGTGCCGGTTTGCTCTTTTTCCTTTTCCATGAACGGTGTCAGGTAATTCACCGCTTTTTTCATGACGCGGGCAGTCTTG
>JAZADA010000136.1:0-3867 GCA_036124135.1 Planctomycetota bacterium
CCACCGGTATCAATGGGATGCATACCATCTGGGGACCTGCTCCCATGAAGCAACGCAACCGAGTCGTGGCAGATTACGCGGGCTGGGTGAAAGCCGGTTGCGATCGCGTGCTGGAATTGTTCGGGAGCCGCGATGGTGTCTTCTCGGTCTACGGGGATGTCCACAACGGCTGCATCATGAAAAACCTGGAGCAAAACCTGTACGAGTGCAGTTTTGGTCCGATCGGCCGTACCGGTGGACGACAATTAAAACCTGGTTTTGGACCGCTCATGAAAGACTATGACGAGCGGGAACTGGAAATCACGGCACTCTATCACAAGGCTTTCGAATCACCCTCAAAAAAACCTCGCACGGGTCCCCAGTACTGGAACTTCCTCGAGATGCATTTTGACCCCCGCACGGATGGAAACGTGCAATTTCGAATTCGAAACCTGATCGATGCACCAGAAGACAAGCCACGAGGCGGAGGAGAAGCCCAGGTTCCACTCCAGGCAACCGGCCGACCGATTAGTTGTCGACTACCCCCACTCAAGACACTGGCCAATGCCGACGTGCGGTTTGCAACCATCGCAGGACTGCCCATTCGTGGTACACGCAGTACGATCAATGGAACGGTCGAGCTGAACGGCCTGGTTGATATTGAGCCAGCCAGCCAGATCCTGGTCACGGCCGTTTCAGACGGCAAGGTAGACGCCCAGATCGTAACCACGCTGCCACTTGCGGAACAGTAAGCACGCTGGAACCATCAGCCTGTCGTCTTCCAGTAGCCTCCGCGAGCGTGGTCAAAACGAGCTTCCTGGCCCAGTTGCTGATCATTGAAGGTACCATCGCAATAGACATTGTGCCCCATGACCCAGGTTCGCACCGGCAAGCCCACCAGGGTTTCCCCATCCCACGGACTCCACTTGCACTTGGTTTGCTGTTCGGAATTGCGGACTTCATGGGACCGCGCCAGGTCGACCAGCACCAGGTCCGCATCATAGCCCACTTCGATGCGACCCTTGTTCATGATATCCCATACTCTCGCCGGTGCGTCACACATCCAATGCACTACTTGCTCCAGCGTACAATGACCCGCATTGACGTGGTTCAACAGCAGGGCCAGCGAATTTTCAACTGCTGGCAATCCCGAGGGAGAGGCCGGATAGGGCTGTTGTTTTTCTTCCCATGTATGCGGCGCATGGTCCGTTGCGATCACCTGGATATCACCATCCTGCAGGGCTTTCCATAAGCGTTGATTATCGTCAGCCGTTTTGATCGATGGGTTCATCTGGATCAACGTTCCCAGTCGCTCGTAATCTCCGACATTAAAAAACAGGTGATGAGGACAGGCTTCCGCTGTGATCAGATCACGATGATCTTTCAACAACTCGGTTTCATCGCCCGTGGATACGTGTAACACGTGAAAGCGATGCTGGTGACGGAATGCCAGGTCCAGCGCTCGCCTGGTAGCAACCATGGCAGCCTGGTGATCACGGATACGCGAATGGTCAGCCACGTCCGTGGTTTCAGCATACCGCTTCCAGTTTTCCTGGATCGTTGATTCATCTTCACAGTGAGCGGTGATGGGCAAGGTTGTCTCAGCAAAAATTGCCTCCAGGTCCTCTTGCCGATCCACCAGGAGGTTGCCAGTACTGGAGCCAATGAAAATCTTGATACCCGGGGTACGGGTTGCCTTCTTGAGTTCAGCAACATTGTCCGGTGTCGCACCAATATAGAATCCATAATTAACCAGGCTCACTTCGGCGGCCCGTGCCAGCTTGGCTTCCAGTTGCGCCTGGTCGATCGTATTAGGATTTGTATTCGGCATTTCCAGGAAGGTGGTCACACCCCCCTTGGCACAGGCCCGGGACGCATGGTGTAAATCTTCCTTGTGAGTCAAACCTGGTTCACGGAAATGAACCTGATCATCAACCACCCCAGGCATGAGGTGGAGTCCGGTTGCGTCCACAACCTCATCGGCTTGAACCTGGATCGCAGGATCAATATCTGCGATGCGAGAATCTTCGATGAGTACCGATACTGATGCCTTGCCTGTTGGCAGGATCACGGAAGCATTTCTAATAAGCGTTTTCATGGGGCCCTTGAAATCTAGATAATGATGCCTAGTTTCTTAGCCCTTATTTTTAACGCGCGTTCGAAGTATGGAAATGGGTAGTTGGTTTTTGCGCCTCGTTTGCGGGCCCACTGGAAGACCGCTTTAACCTCTGACAATGGTAATTTATTCATTTCTACCAGTAATATCACCTTGGCTATAAAAGCGAAATCCGTTGGACGACGCGCCTTGAGACCCTTTTCCAATTGGTCTTTCAGATCGCCTACTTCCACAATCAGCACCTCGGACGAGACCGTCTCGACCGCCTCGGATACTTCCGGGCTATCCCCTCTTGCTGGCAGATTGATGCTTCCCAGGAGCAGGATTCCCAGCAGCGTGCATCGTAAGGACCGGTTCATATTTCACCTACACATCGATTAAAACCCGTAATTCCGCCGAGCATGGCGGTTGAGCTTGTAATCGATTTAGTCCCCTGTAGGCAAGACCAATCGCCTGGCACGCCCCAGGTTCCGGAGATGCTGGCTAGCAACGTGACGCCTAGAAGCGATCCTGTAGTGCCTGCACCGTCATGGCTTCTTCCTGCAATGCTTCCATGGCCGTGACAGCTGCTTCCGCAGCCTGGATCGTGGTAATGCAGGGTACCCCATATTGCACGGCGGCGGCTCGGATCCTGCCTTCGTCCGTACGAGCTCCTTTGCCGTTGGGCGTATTGAGTGCGAGTGCCACTTTTCCATCAATCAGGTAATCGATCAGGTTCGGATGTCCTTCAGCAATTTTCTTGACGTGAGCCACTGGAATATTTTCTCTCTCCAGTGACTGGGCGGTCCCCTCGGTCGCCAGCAGCTCGTAACCCATGACGGCCAGTCGGCGGGCCAGGCCGGTAATGATTTCCTTGTGTCGGGCTGTCACGCTCAGGAAAATCTTTCCTTCACCCTTCTCCGGCAACACAACGCCTGCTCCCAGCTGGCTCTTGGCGAAGGCAATGGAAAACCGTTCACTAATTCCCATCACTTCGCCAGTACTTCGCATTTCCGGTCCCAGCACAATATCCACGCCCGCGAACTTGCGGAATGGAAACACGCTTTCCTTAATGGAAACATGCTGCGGGATAGGGGTACTGGTGAAGCCCAGGTCAGCCAGTTTTTCGCCGACCATCACCTTCGCTGCAATCTTGGCGATCGGAACACCGGTCGCCTTGGCCACGAACGGGATGGTTCGACTGGCACGCGGATTCACTTCCAGCACGTAGACATTCATCTTGCCATCTTCTTTCTTGACAGCAAACTGAACATTCATAAGTCCGACAACGCGCAGCTGCCGGGCCATGGCCTTGGTAGCTTCCACGATTTCCTGGACCACCGGCCCGGGCAGGCTATAGGGAGGAATCGCACAGGCCGAATCACCGGAATGAACCCCTGCCTCCTCGATATGTTCCATCACGCCGGCGATCACCACATCGGTACCATCCGCGACCGCATCCACGTCAACCTCGGTGGCATCTTCCAGGAACCGATCGATCAAGACGGGTTGTCCCTGGGAAACCACGAAAGCGGCCGCGACAAACTTTTCGAACTGGTTTTGGTCGTAGCAAATTTCCATCGCCCGACCACCTAGCACGAAGCTGGGCCGAACCAGTGCAGGGAAGCCGACCTTAACAGCCTCTGACCGGGCCTCGTCCATGTTACGGGCAATACTGTTGGCCGGTTGTTCCAGCCCAACCTCGTACAACAGTTGCTGGAACTTTTCCCGGTCCTCTGCTTCCTCGATCGTATCGACACTGGTGCCAACAATCGGTACTCCCGCATCTTCCA
>JAZADA010000137.1:0-11627 GCA_036124135.1 Planctomycetota bacterium
GGCGACACCGAATTTGCCTGGTCGCGCTGGATGGCCAGCAGTTAAGTTCCGTCCTGGAAGCAGCCTGATAACAAGTCGGGATCCAAGTACTGGACAGCGGGTTTTACTGGTATAACCAGATAATGGAAAAGGGTAGGCCTGTCTGCCCGTAAGCAATTTACCCGATCGAGAGGTTCTGAGATGATGGCATCACTGGCACGCAGCGTTTTTTTATTCCTCGCGAGCTGCCTGGTTTTCCAGGGATTTGTCCAGGCAGACGATTGGCCACAGTGGCGTGGTCCGCAGCGTGATGGCGTCTGGCGAGAAACCGGATTGATGAAATCGTTTTCGTCTCCCCAGTTGAAAATTCGTTGGCGGGTTCCAGTCGCACCGGGGTACAGTGGTCCCACCGTTGCTGCGGGCAAGGTGTTCCTGACCGATCGAGTGGATGAGCCGGAGCAGATTGAGCGCGTGCATTGTTTTGACGAGATGACGGGCAAGAAAGTCTGGTCGTTTCAGTATTCATGTGAATACAGCATTGGCTACAATGCAGGCCCGCGAGCTGCCGTAAACATTGACTCGGGACGCGCCTATTCCCTCGGTGCTATGGGGCACCTGCATTGTTTTGTGGCGGACAGTGGGAAGCTGCTGTGGAAAAAAGATCTTGATAAATTGTTTTCGATCGAGATGCCGATTTGGGGTATCGCAGGAGCTCCCCTGGTCGTGGATGATTTGCTGATCGTCCAGGCGGGAGGTAAGGATGCCTGTGTCGTTGCCTTTGATGCTGCCACGGGGCAGAAACGTTGGGCAGCTCTTTCCGATCGCGCATCGTACTCATCCCTGGTGCTGGTGAAACAGGCAGGAAAGAACGTCGTCGTTGCCTGGACCGGTGACAGCGTAAGTGGTTTGGATCCAGGAACAGGGAAAGTTCATTGGCGTTATCCGTTTGCGCCTTCCAGGATGCCGATCGGAGTTGCCACGCCGATCATCTCAGGAGATCAACTCTTCGTGACCTCGTTCTATGATGGGTCACTGATGCTGCGGTTGCCGACCGACCGTCTGGCGGTCGAAAAGGTATGGCAGCGTAAGGGAGCCAGCGAGTTAAAAACGGCGGCGCTGCACTCCATTATCAGTACCCCGCTATTCCTGGGTAAGCATATTTACGGGGTCGACAGTTATGGGGAACTCAGGTGCCTGGAAGCGGCCAGTGGTGAACGGGTGTGGGAAGATCTTACGGCAACTCCCAAGGCACGTTGGAGTACGATTCATTTTGTGCGCAATCAAGATCGAGTCTGGATGTTCAATGAGCGTGGTGAATTGATCATTGCCAGGTTGTCTGCCGATGGGTTCCAGGAAATCAGTCGAGCTCGTTTGTTGGAACCCACGGAGGAGCAGTTGCGTCGGCGCAACGGTGTCTGCTGGGCTCATCCGGCCTTTGCGAATCGCCATGTTTACGCTCGAAATGACCGGGAATTGGTCTGTGCCAGCCTGGCGGCAACGCCTTGAATTCAAGTTCAACTGGCATGTCAGGTTGTGTCGATGGAGGAAAGAGGGCCCCGGAAGCTGCAAAGGGGGATGGTCAGAGAGGTGATTTAAGGGCTATAATCCCGAATTCCCACTAACATGGGTGACTTATAAGTTTGGCAAAGTGAACAGGAGAAACCGTGGTAAAAGTTATTGTTCGTGATCGCGAGACCATCCAGGAAGCTGTCCGACGATTCGGTAAGCTGGTGATGCGTAGCGGTCTCAAGAAAGAAATGCGGCGTCGCAAGTACTACGAAAAGCCGAGCGATATTAAGCGACGTGCCAGGCTGCGTGCCCAACGTAGATCGCTCAAGGGGTGAGCCGCAGCGGCTCCAGTCTCTCCTTCTCAGCGCCGTTAGCTCCTCCAGGGAAGCTCCCGTGGTTGCGCAACGGGACCGGTAACTCTTCTCGGCTGGCCAGGCCGTTTGCAGATCAGCAAAGTTGTTCCGGTGGCCTATTGATGATCTTCGTTCACGACCGGTAGTGACGATCGACAACTTCGGTCGATCCACAGGATTACCAACGCGGAGACGATAGCTGTCAGAATGATTCCAGCGGACTGCAGTTCGAAACCGGTGGGTAGAGTGTTGCTGGTTTGCAGATGTCCTTTCGAAGTGGTGACTACCTGGAAAGGCCAGAGCTTGTTGAGGGCGCCGATCATGATGCCGCAGAGTACCGCGATTGTAACTGGACGATAGTTGGTCAACAGGTGGCGCAGCAGTCGGCTGAATGCCAGCAACCCTACCAGGCAACCTGCCGCGAAGACGACGAATTCCAGCAGCATCTCAGGATTTCCCTGTCCGCGGAGGATAGCACGAGGGATATGTGACAGGTGCTCGTAGATCCCTACGATCCACAGGACCATCGCGCCACTGATTCCTGGCAGGATCATGGCACAGATGGCAATGCTGCCACAACCGAAAAGGTAAAGGAGCGAGGGCGTATCATGGTGCGTGTCCTGGAGTGTTGTGAGCCAGTAGGAGATGCCGGCACCCAGTAACACCAGGGCCAGGCAGAAAAGTCGTGACTGGTTCGGAGGCCAGCTGATCATGCGGGCGACGAGGACGGTTGAGGCCATGATCATGCCGAAGAAAACAGCCAATGTGAATGGCCGCGTCTGAATGTTCTCCAGCAGGTAATTAACTGTGGAAAGCGTTGCCACCAGGCCCACGGCAATACCGATCGCCAGTCGTGACAGGAACGCCAGCTGAACGCGTTCACTGGCTAATCGCCAGGAACGGGTTCGTAGTAGTCCCAGCCATGTCCGATCGAAGCGACTGATGGATGTTACGAGTTGGTCGTAAATACCAAGTACCAGGGCAACCGTTCCTCCGGAAACACCGGGCACGGCGTCCACGGTTCCCATTAACATCCCACACAGGACCTGGGCCCTGCTCCCGTGCGGCAAGGTTGGCGGCTGTTTCTGGTGATGCGTCATATCAATGCTCGTTGACGTAAACATTTCTGGCAGTTGAGTGGGGTGGTAAGTTACCTACCGGAAGGGTTTTACGGTAGAGCAATCCCCGGCAAGGAGAAGACTTTGTGAAACAGGTCAGGAAAGATTCTTTTGCAATATAGGCACAACCTGCTACCACTTAGTTGACCCCTTGATTTGCAGCAGTACAATCACAGGCGCTGGAAAAGGTAGTAAGAGCTCGTTTCAAGAACCCGGTCCCGGCACTCGTTTAACTCTTCTCATCAGTCTCATGTACCTACACAACTTCGGTCATTCGGTTGAAGTCCATGCGCCGGCTAAGTTGAACTTGTTCTTGGAAGTTCTGGCCAGGCGTGCTGATGGATACCACGATCTTGAAACGCTGATGACAGCGGTTGATATTTTCGACACGTTGCATTTTACACCCTTGCGCGCTGGCGAACCTCTCGAACTGAATGGACGATGGGCTCATGGCAACCAGGCTTCCGGAGACCTGCCGGCGGGATCAGGGAATATCGTGGTTCAGGCCTTGGCGCGTCTCCAGGAAGTTGCCGGTGTGCAACAAGGGGCCCGCGTGGATCTATGTAAACGTATTCCTTCTTCCGCAGGACTGGGGGGCGCTTCCAGTGATGCGGCGGCAGCCTTGCTGGCAGCCAACATGGCCTGGGGGTTGAACTGGACACGCTCAGAGCTTGCTGAAGTAGCGGCCGAGATCGGTTCGGATGTTCCGTTCTTTCTCTTTGGTGGAACGGCGATTTGCCGGGGACGCGGGGAACAGGTAACGCCATTGCCAGCAGTGCCCCGCATGCACTTTGTCGTCGTTCGGCCTCCTGAGGGGATCTCCACGGCCGAGGCGTTTGGGAATTGCCAGCCGGCTCTCAATCCACTGCGTGTGGAAGAGATCGCCGAGGCGCTCTGCGACAGTTCTTCTCGCTCCTGGGTGCAGCTGATGGAAAATCGTCTGCAACAGGTTGCTTCAGGAATGACTCCCTGGATTGACCGACTGGCACAATGGTTTCAGCGTTTCGGCTTCCTGGGACACCAGATGAGTGGAAGTGGATCAAGCTATTTTGGAGTGTGTCGTCACGCCAGGCATGCCCGTCGCCTGGCGGCCGTCCTGCGCGGTTTGAAACTGGGCCATGTTTTTTGCACCCGTTCCCTGTCCGCTCAACCAGTTTGTTCTGCCTGAGGAGGATCATGATGGAAATCACTGAGGTACGAGTCAAGCTCATAGGTAATTCCGAGGATCGCCTGCAGGCGTTTTGTTCTATTACCTTCGATGATTGTTTTGTAATCAGAGACTTGAAGGTGATCGAAGGATCTCATGGACCCTTTGTTGCCATGCCCAGTCGGAAACTCACGTTTCACTGCAGTGACTGTGGTTTCAAGAACCATCTGCGATCGAGCTACTGTAATAAATGTGGGGTAGCACTAAAGCATGAAGATGTTGAACGTGATGCAGAAGGTCGCAGCAAACTATACGCAGATATTGCTCATCCCATAAATTCAACGTGTCGCGAGTTAATCCAGCGTTGTGTGATCGACGAATATCAAAGGGAATTAGAGCGTTCCGGATCGCCAGGCTACATGTCCCGATACGATGACGATTATGCTGCGGAAAATCACAGGGATTTTCGGGAGGCGGAAACCTCGGCTAAAGACGAACTCGACTCCTGTGATGCCGTGACTGAAGAGCAGGAGCCGAGAGAGCAGGCTTTCGTGCAGGAAGCGGAAACGGAGCCCCGTCCACCGCATGGGTTGTCGGCCGATTCTGACCCGGAGAAGGAATCCTCGTTACCGGCTGAAACATCAACCGACAATGACTTCGGGGCCGGGATCTTTTGAAGCGTTCGGTTTGCTGCTCCGGCTATCTTAGCCAGCTACGCTAGAACAACGATTCGGGAATATCTCCCGCATAGTAGTAGTAGGTGCCGTAAGATCCGGCCATCAAGATCATGCCGAAAACCCACATGCCAAAAGGCCGTTTCAGATCTTTCCATTGCATGATGGCGTAAGCGGGGCAGTAGAGGAATGTCAGGCAAAGAAAACCGTGTAATTTCTTGTCGCGGAAGGCACGATAGGTGATTTGTCCCCAGGGAACCAGTACGACCATGATGCCAATGGCGAAAACGCCCCAGAAGGCCGTTAGGCCAGGATCTGGAAGATCGGACTCGATTTTATTTTTCTTGGCCTCGAGCGAGAGTGAAACAATAGATCCTACTGCCAGGAAAACGGCACAGAGCATCAGGCCGATGAAATACGTGTACCAGGATCGAGGGTCCTGAGAAATTTGCGTCTGGCTCTTCTCATATTCCAGTTCGTTGGCAGCCCTGTCCAGTAACGGGTTGCCAAACGATTTACGCTTTGGTCCGCCATCTGGATTGGTTTGCTGGTCAATGCCATCGACGAATTCTTTGGTTTCCAGGTTAAACCCACAACCGACACAGAATACGGCCTGACCGGCCAGGGTTGTATTACACTGGGGGCATCGCTTGCCCCCAGTCGGTGTCGATTCAACGCCGATTTCATCGAGCAAGCTGCCCATGTCATTGGCCGCAGGTGTCGCCTGTCGTGCCGTCCCCGGGCTACCGGCAGTGGGAATGGCCAGGGGATCTCCGCACTTGGGGCAGCGCACTTTTTTTCCGGCCAGTTTTTCGGGTGCCTGGAAGCGTTGGCCGCAGCGACAACTGATTTTAATAGGCATTATGAACGAGGATTCTTTGGAAAAGGGGATTAGGGAGTACGGGAAGATAAGTCCGGTATTTTAAGGGTAAGCCCATTGTGCCGGGTGATCCTGCCGGGGACAATGTGTCTTTCTTGTAACTTAGGTCACCAGGAGAGGCTGTCAAATTGGCAGCAGCAGATCTGGGCACCACGACTTGGCTGCCATGCTGACGGGTGCACTGGGGCCCCGGTAGGGGCCGGTTTACTGCAAATGTGGTTATTTTGGTGATTTGCAGGAAAATTAGCCGTTTTGGCGCGCCACTTGCCAAGTTATAGGCAGAGATGTGCCAAGAGTGTGCAATTTTGACAGCAGTGCAATGATGGGAGAAAACACCGTTTACTCCCATGAAGCAACGATAAAGTAACACGATTGATTGATTTACCAACCTGGAGAGGATGAGACAGATGGGGACAGCGACCAAGAAAAAGTCCAAGCGACGAATTAAACTACAGCCCCTGGGTGATCGCGTGGTAGTGGAGCGAGAGGCTTCTGAAGATGTCACCGCTGGAGGCATTGTCTTGCCGGATAGCGCCCAGGATAAACCCGCTCGTGGTACCGTGGTGAGTATCGGAGACGGACGTTTGCTGCCAGATGGCAATCGATCTGAACTGCAGGTCGTGGTGGGTGATCGGGTGATTTTCAACAGCTATGCCGGTGAATCCTTCCAGGTTGATGATGACGAATTATTGTTGATGCGAGAAGACGACATTCTGGCTGTCATTGAATAACGGTAACAGTTTTCTGCTGGTCCACTGCGATCTTGATGTAAATCAGGTCGGGATCTTTAAGCAGCCAATATTGAGTTCATACAAGGGAAAACAGGAGAAGCAATCTAATGGCGAAAATCATTGCCTTTGACCAAGAAGCTCGAGAGGCCATTCGACGTGGTATCTCTAAGTTGGCGCGTGCTGTTAAGGTGACGCTGGGACCCAAGGGGCGAAACGTTATTCTGCAAAAGAGTTTCGGCTCACCCACTGTCACGAAAGATGGCGTGACGGTTGCCAAGGAAATTGATCTCGAGGATGTCTACGAGAACATGGGCGCCCAGATGGTCCGTGAAGTTGCCAGCAAGACCAGCGATGTTGCAGGTGACGGCACCACGACCGCTACGGTGATGGCCGAGGCCATTTTCAACGAAGGTTTGAAAGCGGTGGTTGCGGGAGTGAACCCCGTCCAGATGAAACAGGGAATCGAGCGAGCCGTGGAAGATGTCGTTGCCAAGCTGGAATCGATGTCGATCAAGATCAAGACGACCGATGAGATGGCAAGCGTGGCTTCGATCGCTGCCAATAACGATGCTGAAATCGGTGAGCTGCTGGCCAACGCCATGAGCAAGGTCGGTAAAGATGGCGTGATTACCGTGGATGAAGGAAAGAGCCTCAATACCGATGTCGAATGGGTCGAAGGGATGCAGTTCGATCGAGGTTACCTATCTCCCTACTTCGTGACCGATCCCAATTCGATGGAAGCAGTCCTGGAAGACGCCTACGTGCTGGTTTTTGAAAAGAAAATTACCAACATCAAGGATCTCGTCCCGTTGCTGGAAGCTGTGGTCAAACAGGGTAAGCCCTTGCTGATCGTGGCCGAAGATGTGGAAGGCGAAGCACTCGCAACGCTCGTCATCAATCGGTTGCGTGGCACCTTCCAGTGTTGTGCTGTGAAGGCACCCGGTTATGGTGATCGCCGCAAGGCAATGCTCGAAGATATTGCTATTCTTACCGGTGGTACCGCCATCTTCGAGACGCTGGGAATCAACCTGGAATCGATGCCGATTTCTGATTTGGGGCGTGCCAAGAAAGTAATTATCGACAAGGATAATTGCACCCTCATCGAGGGAGCTGGCAAGAGTGGCGATATCAAGGCCCGCATCGACCAGCTGCGTCGAGAGATTGAGAATTCGACCAGTGATTATGATCGCGAGAAACTGGAAGAGCGGCTGGCGAAATTGGCAGGTGGAGTTGCCAAGGTTAACGTCGGAGCTGCTACTGAAAGTGAAATGAAAGAAAAGAAAGCACGTGTCGAGGATGCATTGCATGCCACGCGAGCTGCAGTTGCTGAAGGAATTCTTCCTGGTGGTGGGGTCGCTATTATGCGAGCCAGTTACCAGGTGAAAGTTCCCAAGGATCTCTCCCAGGACGAGGCGATCGGATACGACATCGTACTGCGTGCCGCTCGTGCTCCCCTGACGATGATTTCTCAGAACGCTGGCCAGGATGGTGGCATCGTTTGCGAGAAAGTCTTGTCGGAAAAAGGAAACTATGGTTACAACGCGTTGACCGATACCTACGAGGATATGGTCAAGGCGGGAGTCATCGATCCGACACGAGTGACCCGTACGGCATTAAATAACTCAGCCAGTGTTGCCACCCTGCTGCTAACTAGTGACGCGCTGGTGGCAGAGAAGCCGAAGGATGATAAGGGGAAAGGCCACGGTGGCGATTACGACATGTATTGATGCCCCGTGACTCCTATTCGAGTCCATTTACGAAGCTCAACGACCAGGCCCGAGGCGTCCACAAGACGCGCGGGCCTGTGGCGTTTCTTGGTTCCTGAATGCTAGCACTTTCGGCCAATCGAAAATAAGTTTCTTGCCGTTTCCGGAAATGGCCTTGACGCCTCTTTGCGTTACCAGTATTTATCCCTCGCTCATCTTGAGTCCCATCCTTTTCAAAACACATTCCTACCTACCAGATGACACGCCTTTCGAGGCACCGGTACTGACGTTCCACGGTTTGAGTGGAAACCGCCTGCTACCGGAGTTCATCAAACCTACCTACCTATCAAGTTGAAGAAGTTGATTCTGTGGGAAAAAAGTTTTCCCGTTCAGTTTGATGCATCACGAAGAAGGAGTAGCGCGTTGAGAGCGTCCTGGAAACACCTGTTGGTCTGTTGTGCAGCATTGGCAATCACGCTCGTGAACTGTGCAATAACGCAAGCCACTTCCCCGGTAGCTAACATGGCACGGATCAGTTCGATGCAGGTCGGACAAGCAGATTCGACCGTTGCCACGAATCGACGAGAGGCAGGCAAATGGCTGGCCTATGCGCGTCAGGCAATGGATGTGGGGAACTATTCCCTGGCCGAAGATTATCTGCAGAGGGCGACACGCCTCAATCCGCAGTACGATCGGTTGACCACGCGGTTTGAGGATACGCCAGCGAAAGTTGCTGCCGACCTGGCCAAGTTGCGTCAGGGAGCACCGGTTTCAACAAATGTTAATAGCGGAGCCGCAGCAACTGGCCAGGTGGCTGGTTCCAGGCCACCCAGTGATCCCTATTCGGTAGGAAGTAGACAGGCGACACTGGAGCGATTGGCTGATCAGTCCAAGGCACAGGCCGTTTCGGCAATGAAGAAAGGGCGTGCTGCCCTGCAGGCCGGCGACCTGGCCGGCGCAATCGGTTGGTACCAGAGTGCGGTTGGCGCCGGAGCTGCTTTTGCAGCCAACGAATACCAGCCATTTCACCTGGCCCAGGAACTGCAGAAAGCGGGAGTCGATCCCAAGCAACTCACTGCCCCGGTTCTGAGAACAGCTCGGACACTACAACCCACCGGTGTGGCCGCTATGCCTGCGGATCGAGTTCAGGCAATTGGTGGTTCCACGGCTGCTAATTCGCAGAACAATGCATTTCGTGCCTCGCTGGTTAATGACCCCAACCAGATGGGTGCCGGTGCTGAGAACAGCAGCGACAGAAAAGAACAACAGCGCATGCTGTGGGCCGGTCGGCGAGCCCTCGCAGAGGGTAAGATTGACCAGGCCGTCGAGTGGGTTCAGCGAGCCAAGCAGCTACGCTTGGCGAGTTTCCCCAACATGGATTCACCTAGCCGTGTCGATCAGTTGATTATGCGGTTCAAGGAGTTTTCCGTGCGACCTGCAAGCGCCCTGAACCAGGATCGCTATAAACACGACTACGCCGAATTCCTTGTACAGCAAAGCGAAGGTTTACTGGCTTACCGTGATTTTGCTGCCGCCAAGAAACTGGGCCTCCAGGCGCAATCGATTGGGGCTGCGTTTGCCGCCCAGGAAAATAACCCGACGCAGTTGCTCCAGAAAATTACGCAACTCGAGCAGCAGACAATGCAGGCTCAGGCAGGCGTGCAAAGCGGCGCACCCAATGCTAAAGCAGAGGTGACTCGGCTACTCGGACAGGCCATGGCCGCGCTTGGCCGTGGCGATCTTGTCACCGCTCGGCAGGCAACCCGACAGGCGGAGCGTTACCAGCTGCCAGCAACGATGTTTGCTGCGAACGAACTGCAGCCATGGCAGGTACAGCAACAGATTAATCAAGTTGCCCAACGTGCTAATGGACAGGTTCAACCGGCAAGTTTCGTGGACAACGCAGGAGCTCAGCCCTCGGCTGTCCAGCAGGGTGTCTATCGCCCAGGGCAGGACCAGACACGAACCGTGCCTGCTCAGAATACGGTTGGAGAACCTGCAGCCTTACCTCAAACACCTGGGATGAAATTGTTTGCCGCTGGCCTGAAAGCACTCGATCAGCAGGATCGAAATGAGGCGTTGAACCTGTTTCGACAGGCCTGGCAGTATGAGAAACAACTGGATGCCCTGACCCGTCAGCGCCTCCAGGAGAAATTAACGCTGCTGTCCGTGACCCAGCGGATCAACACCGGTGAGACAACTCAGCCGAATCCGCTGTCAGCGGTCGATAGTCGACAACAATTGCTGCGTCAGAAACTGTTGCGTGAAATCACAGCAGGCCAACGGCGAGGCGAGGAACTCAAGGAAAAGGATCCTCGTGCAGCCCTGGAGCAGCTGTTGAAGTTGCATGAACATGTTGAACAGTCGGAATTGGATGAAACCTCTCGACGGCCCCTGCTGCGAATCGTGAATCGGAGTGTCGCAGAAATGGAGCAGCATATTGCCGCTAATCTGGCAGACATTGAATTGGATGAGCGTAATGCTGCGATCCTGGCTCGGATTGAAGACGAACGTCAGGAATTGGCAGATGCACGGACACGCGTTGCTGAACTCGTGGATCAGTTCAATGAACTAGTTGACGAGCGGCGGTATGCCGAGGCCGAGGTGCTGGCCAGGCAGGCTCGCGAACTGGCCCCCGATGAACCTGTGGTCCAGACACTGGTCTGGAAAAGTCGGTTCATCAAACGGATCGGTGACCAAATGGCTAACGATGAATTGAAAGAACAAGGATTCGTCGATGCACTCTTTTCAGTAGATCAATCCAGTCAGCCGTTTGACGATCGAAATCCAATTGTTTTCGATGAGGCTAAAAACTGGGAAGAACTTACCCTGAGGCGGCGCAACTTGTTGAAGCGGCAGCAAGGACGCTTGACACCGACGGGAATTGAAATCCAGAAGTCCCTGAAAAAACACGTGGATGTCAATTTTAATCAATCCCCCTTGAGCGTCGTGGTTGACACGCTGGGAAGAATGGCGGGAATCAATGTTCATCTCGACCGTCGTGGCTTGGTCGCTGAAGGTGTGACATCGGATACGCCCGTGACGATCGCATTGTCTCAACCGGTTTCTTTGCAAAGTGCCCTGAACCTGATCCTCGAGGAATTGCGGCTGAGCTACGTAATTCGTAACGAAGTGTTACTTATTACCAGTGAACAGACACGCGATACGGACGTTTACCAGGAAGTTTACAATGTGGCAGATTTAGTGATCGGTATACCCAATTTTGTGCCGGGTTCAGAAGTTGGACTGCCGGCAGCCATTCGAAATGCCCATAACCGGGTAGGCGCTGGAGGAATGCCGGGTAGTACCGGTGCGATTCCTCTCACGATCGCGGCCGATACGATGGATCGTGGTACAGGAAATGCGTCGGTGTTGGCCCAGATGGGAGCGACCGGGATGATTCCTGGTGTCGGACAGACGTCACCACGAAATGGTGTTAACGTGGGCCCGGGTGGAGCCGCCATGGCCGATTTTGAGTCGCTAATTGAATTGATTACGACGACCATCGCACCGGACAGCTGGGAAGAAGT
>JAZADA010000138.1:0-3529 GCA_036124135.1 Planctomycetota bacterium
CTCGATTGCTGACGTACTTGCCATGTCCGTTGATACGGCGAGAGAGTTCTTTGAGAGTTTTTCCACGATCCGTCGTTTGCTGGATGGGTTACATGAAGTCGGCCTGGGGTACCTGCCCCTCGGGCAACCCTCCACGTCACTCTCGGGAGGAGAAGCTCAACGAATCAAGCTTGCCAGCCAGTTGTCACGGACGGATGCGGGGAAAACACTCTACCTCCTGGACGAACCAACGACCGGGCTGCATTTTGAAGATGTTCAACGATTGCTGAACGTCTTGAACCGGTTAGTGGATCGGGAGAATACCGTGATCGTGATCGAGCATAACCTGGACGTGGTCCGGGCGGCTGACTGGGTCATTGACCTGGGACCGGAGGGAGGTGACCAGGGAGGAAACCTGGTGGCCTGTGGGCCACCCGAGGAGATTGCAACGGTTGCCGAGAGCTGGACAGGTAAGTACCTGGAGCTGCATCTGCAGTCGCCGTGAGCGAGCAAGTGGCCTAGCGAAACCAACGAACGGTTGTGCAACCAAGCCAGACCGCGGTTAATCCCAGCACGAGATTTGTCACGACATTCATCATGCTGACCATCCACTGACCCTTTTCCAAGGGTGTATACGTTTCCAGGCCGAACGTGGAGAAGGTCGTGAGAGAACCAAGCAGTCCGGTGATGACCAGCTTCTGGATCGCAGGTGACATGTGATCCATTCCCCAGCCAAAGAGGCCGCCCAGGATCAGGCATCCAGTCACGTTCACCAGTAAGGTGCCATAGGGAAACTGATCACCGAACCAGCGTACCGATTGCTCGGTAACCAGGTAACGAATGGCGGCTCCCAGTGCGCCCCCAACCAGGACACAGAGCAATTCTTTCATGAACCGATTTCCCACAGAAGTGATTCGTGCGCGGATCACCCAGGGGGTAATCACGCAGCCATGGTTACGGTTGTACCGATGACGACAGATTTGAGTAGGGGGGGGAGTTCCGACACGGAAAAAAGAAGGTTTCTTAACGCCACCTTGGGTCCGGGGGCCAACGTTTCGCTTGAAGAGGTAGTATAAATGACGTAAAGTGGAGTGTCGATTCATCTTATGGAGGGTTGGCAGGTTCGAACGCCAAAAGTCCTCCGTGCTTTCTGTTTGTCCTTGGAGTAGTAGTTCAGTGGCGACGACTAATCAAAACGTCGAAACATCGCTGATGTCGGGTGCCGATATCCTGGTTCAATCATTGGTGAACCAGGGTGTCGAGGTTTTATTCGCTTACCCCGGCGGTGCCAGCATGCCTCTTCACCAGGCCTTGCGCCGTTATGCGTCGCAACTGCGCACCGTGTTACCTCGCCATGAGCAGGGGGGTGGTTTTGCAGCCCAGGGATATGCCCGCACGACCGGTCGTCCGGGAGTCTGTATTGCGACGAGTGGTCCCGGTGCGACCAACCTGGTGACCACGATCGCGGATGCGAAGTTGGACAGCATTCCGATGATTGCCATCACGGGACAGGTGACGACCCCGGTCATTGGGTCGGATGCTTTCCAGGAAACGCCGATTGTTGAAGTCTGCCGAGGGATCAGCAAGCATCATTACCTGGTAACCGAGGTTGAGGATTTAGCACGTGTGGTGCGAGAGGCCTTTTACGTGGCCACGACAGGTCGCCCTGGTCCGGTGTTGATCGACTTACCCAAGGATGTCCAGTTAAACCAATGCGTCCCGGAATGGGACCTGCCAATGAATTTACCCGGCTATCATCCGAACGTGGGTTCGGTGTCCGTGGAACAGGTCAAGCAAGTGGCTGCGGCGATCAAGCTCGCGAAACAACCGGTCCTGTACTGCGGTGGTGGGATCATTGCTTCCGGAGCCAGTGAAATTCTTCGGCAGTTTGCAAGGCAACTGGGTGCTCCCGTGGTCATGACCCTGATGGGATTGGGATGTATTCCTACCCGCGATGAGTTAAGCATGGATATGCTTGGAATGCATGGCAGTGTTTATGCAAACTGGGCAGTACGAGATGCCGATCTACTGATTGCGCTGGGAGTTCGATTTGATGATCGAGTGACCGGTAAACTGGAGAAGTTTGCTGAGCATGCCAAGATTATCCATGTCGATATCGATGCTTCCGAGTTGAACAAGAACAAGCCGGCCCATATTCCAATCGTTGCCGATGCCAAGAATTTCCTGGAAACGCTGATGCCGGAACTGGAACCGGAGTATGAATTCTCGGGATGGCTGCAACAGTGCCAGCAATGGAAGGCAGAGAATCCCTACAAGTATGACCAGGAGTTTGACGGGATTCTGCCGCAGCACGCTATTTCAGAACTCTCTGACCTGACCCAGGATCGTAATACGATTATTTCTGTGGGTGTGGGACAGCACCAAATGTGGTCAGCCCAGTATTTTTCTTTCCGGGAGCCGCGAACCTGGATGTCTAGTAGCGGCCTGGGAACCATGGGATTCGGCTTGCCGGCGGCCATGGGAGCCCAGGCAGCTAACCCGGATGCGCTGGTCGTGGATATCGATGGCGACGGTAGTTTTCAAATGAATATCCAGGAACTGGCGACCTGTTTCTGTGAAAAATTACCAGTGAAAATCATGCTGTTGAACAACCAGCACCTGGGCATGGTGGTCCAGTGGGAAGATCGATTCATGTCCGGGAACCGGGCTCACACCTACCTCGGGCCCGTGGAACATGCGGAAGCTCGTGGTGAAGGTAACACGGCCTATGCCGAGGATCGTTACCCTGATTTCGTCCAGTTAGCGAAAGCTTACGGTTGTGGAGCTGCCACGGTACGCAAGAAATCTGACCTGCGTGGCGCACTGCAGGAAATGATTGAATACGACGGTCCCTTTTTACTGGACGTTGTCGTGCCTTACCAGGAACACGTGTTGCCGATGATTCCATCGGGTCAATCGGTAGACGATATCATCACCGAGTAGCATTTCCGAAGCCAAGGATGCTGCCGGATGCGGGCGTTATTTTTCTTGATCTCGCCTGATCACTGCCTGTTAAGCTGGCGGGACCGGGGTATAATCTCGTCCGCGCTGCAGTTGGTGTCGAATTAGCTGGAAAGGGACCTGAATCATGCGATTGGCTTTACACTGGCAGATCCTGGTGGCGATGGTGCTGGGAGCCGGTATCGGTTTGCTGCTTAACGGTACTGTTAGTACGGTCGAGCATTCCGTCACCGGGCAAGATTTGCCCTCGGATGCGCAGGCTGTCGACGTCGTTGGACTTCAATTCAAGGACAGCACGGATCGTATCGAGATCGTCGTCAACTCAGCGGACGGATCCAAGCAGCAGTTCATCGTTGATGGAACAAGGCAGGTAGCAGGGGCTTTTGTCACGCTCAAGGAGTTGAAGGCCAAGCAGCCCCAGGCGTATGGCTGGTTTAAGCGGTATGGAAGGTCGTCGGCTCGCTGGGTTGGTGATGCATCCCAGAAACTGGGTGGCCTCTTCCTGCGGCTGTTACAAATGGTGGCCATCCCATTGATCATTACCTCGCTGATCACGGGCGTACTAGGCCTGGGAGATGCCCAGAGACTG
>JAZADA010000139.1:0-9544 GCA_036124135.1 Planctomycetota bacterium
ACCAGTATCGTACGCACTACAGGTTGGACCAGAAGAATGTCGTTTCGGCGGTTTCCGGGGAGATTGAACAAGAGGGTGCGTTGCTGGGTACGATTGCATTTGATGAAAACGGTAACTTCGTGGCAAAGGGTTCTTTTCCGGAAGCTGCGCGGATCAAGCAGCGCAACGGGGTGGTGACCATTCTTTGGAAAGAGGATCCGGGTACCCATGAGCTGGTGCTTGATTTTACCAACAAGGAATATGGCAGTGGCTGGACCATGCTGTTTATCATGCTCGGTGCTATCTACCTGGTTTCCTCGTTGTCCTGGTTGTTTATTGATTGCACGAGGACGCTGGCAGATGAATCGGATGAGGAAGCTGGGACGCCAGAGAACGAGCCGGTGTCCGAGGAATAATGTTGATGAAGGTGTTCGATAGAGAAGGATAAACGCGTCGTGAAAATATCAGCTGTGAAACCGGTGATCGTGGGAGATCAACGGAATTTCTTTTTCGTTGTCGTGGAGACAGATGAGGGCCTGCGTGGCGTTGGTGAGGGAGGTATCACCTGGCGTGAACAGGCCATGGGAGGATTCGTGGAAGCGCTACGGCCCAGCTTGCTGGGGCAGGATCCGATGCGCACCGAGCACCTCTGGCAAGTCATGCTGCGTTGTGGTTTTTGTCCGGCCAGCCGGATTGGTGCAGCTGCGATCAGTGCGATCGATATTGCCCTTTGGGATATCAAGGCCCAGGCCCTGGGAGTCCCGCTTTACGAATTGCTGGGAGGACAGGTTCGCGATCGCGTTGTCTGCTATCCCCACGTGAATGGCGAGACGACCGAGGACCTGGTAGCCGATGCGCTGCAAAAAGTGGCGGAAGGCTGGAAATTCGTTCGCTTCAATTTTTCCAGCGATGGAGATATTCTCGATCCCAGGGCCGCCGTGCGTAACGGGATCGCTGAATTTGCTGCTATCCGGGAAGCGGTGGGTCCCGATATCGAGATGATCGTGGATGTTCATACCCGGCTGGATCCGGCCGAGGCCATTCGATTTTGCCGGGGGATTGAACCATTCGATCCGTTCTTTGTTGAGGATCCGGTTCGCAGCGAGAGTCCCCAGGCGTTGCGGAAACTCAACCAGCAGGTGCGTGTACCGATCGGGATGGGAGAACAGTACGCTACCAAGTGGGAATTTCGACAGGCCGTGGAAGAGGACCTGATCGACTATGCCCGGATTGATCTGTGTATCGTGGGAGGCCTTACCGAGGCCCTCAAGGTGGCTCACTGGTGCGAAACGCACTATATCCAGGTTGCTCCCCATAATCCGCTGGGACCGGTCTCCACGGCGGCATGCTTGCACCTGGACCTGGCGCTCAGTAATTTCGCGGTCCAGGAGTGTGCCAGGCCGCCTGGTACGGTGTTACCTGAGTTGTTTCCACGGCAGGTGACCCTTGAAAAAGGGCATTTACTGCCCCCCAGCGGGCCCGGCCTGGGCGTGGTCATGGATGAACAGGCGATTGCCAGCTTGCCACCGGTTGCCGAGGGGGACTGCCCTCGGTTGACTCGACCCGATGGTTCTTACACGAACTGGTAGCATGGTCGTCAAGGTTCGCTCTTGACGCCATGGCGGGTCAACTTTATGCTGCCGAGCCATCTGACAAGGATGTCACGATAACTACGGTCACCGCCAGTAGTTTGCCAGGTGTCGACCCAAGCAGGGAGGTGGGGAACAGTCCATGACGGAGTCTCATTTGCAGCGTGTAACACGGGTCCCTTTGCTGGACGTTAACCGTGGAAATCAGTTGGACGCCCAGGCTATCCAGGATGCGATCCAGCGTGTTAATGAATCGGGTCGCTTCTTGTTCGGTCCGGATTGTCAGCAACTAGAGCAATCGGTTGCCGAGCTATGCCACGTGGATCATGCGGTCGGCTGTGCTTCCGGAAGCGATGCCCTGTTACTGGCATTGATGGCACTGGGAATTGGTCCAGGCGATGAAGTGGCGGTTCCCAGCTTTACCTTCTTTGCAACCGCCAGTGCGGTGACGCGATTGGGTGCACGTCCGGTATTCGTGGACATCGACAGCAATACATTTAACATGGATCCGGCCAGTCTCCGGGAAGTTGTAACGCCGGCCATGAAGGCGGTGATTCCAGTACACCTGTTTGGCCAATGTGCTGCCATGGATGAAATTGGTGCGATTGCCCAGGAGCATGACTTGCATGTCATCGAGGATGCGGCCCAAGCCATTGGAGCGCATTACCAGGGGCGCCCGGCCGGTTCCTGGGGTGACGTGGCTTGCTTCAGTTTTTACCCGACCAAGAACCTGGGTGGTTTTGGGGATGGTGGCATGATGGTCACCGGGTATTCCTCGCTGGCGGAAGAATTACGTCTGCTGGCCTGTCATGGAATGAAGCCCCGTTACTATCACAGCGTCGTGGGTATCAATAGCCGGTTGGATTCGATGCAGGCGGCTGTTTTGAACGTCAAGTTTAAACGGCTGTCCGAGGCGACGATCAAGCGCCAGGCGAATGCCCAGCGATACCGGGAATTGTTTGACTCGGCCGGACTGGGGGATGCCATCCAGTTGCCCGAGGTTGCTGATCAGATGGACCATGTCTGGAACCAGTACACGATACGCGTTACCGATGGTCGTCGTGATGCTTTGCGAAGTCACCTGGCAGATCAGGATATTGGTTCGGAAATCTATTACCCGGTGCCGATGCACCTGCAGGAATGTTTCCAGCAATTCGGTTACCTGCCGGGAGATTTGCCCCGCACAGAACTGGCTGCCAGCCAGGTGTTGAGCCTGCCGATTTTCCCGGAACTCACATCGGCAGAGCAGGAATTCGTGGTGGAAGGAATTGCTCGATTCTTTGCCGCGGAACGATCCGTGGCTGCCTGATGGCCTTTGGATCGCGGTGATTCACCTGGGTTGATTCAAGAGCTTGCCAGTTGCTGCTTGATTCCGGTGACCAGTTCGGTGGCCTGGTTTTCCAGGGACAACTCCTGGCTCTTACCGCTGCCAAGGTTCTTGAGCTGACAATAGTTTCCCTCGATCTCGGTTTCACCCGCCACGACAGCCAGTTGGAAACCCTGTTGATCAGCATACTTGAGTTGCTGTCCGAGGCGCTTGGATTCCGGATAGACAACGGTATTGATTCCGGCTGCCCGTAACCAGCTGGCCAGTTGCAGGTAAAAATCGAGCCGCTCCGAGTCGAAGTAGGCAATGAAGACCTCGGCTGGCGTGCGAACTTCCTGCAGTAAATTCAGTTCCTGCATGGCTGCCAGCAATCGATCGAGTCCGAGCGAGGCACCGATGCCCGGTAGTTCCTGGCGGGTGTAAAGCTCGGCCAGGTTGTCGTAGCGCCCTCCCGAACAGACGCTGCCGATACCGGGCAGGTCATCGAGGAAGGTCTCGTAGATCACGCCCGTGTAGTAGTCGAGTCCACGGGCGATCGAGACATCCAGGGCAATCCGGTCGTCGTGGATGCCTGCTGCCCGGATTCCCCGTACGACCTCGGCCAGTCGCGAGAGTCCTTCCTGCCCAGTCTCGCTACCGTTCATGAGTGGCTGGATCTGGTTCAGGATTTCCTCGTTGCTGCCCTCGAGTTCTGTTAAACGCAGAACCTCGGTAGCCTGGGTGGCACTCGCCCCGGCCACGGTCGTCATTTCCTGGAGGACTTTTTCAGCACCGATTTTCGGTAGCTTATCGAGAGCTCGCAGGATTAACGTGGCCTGGGAAGCAAGGTCCAGTTTTTCCAGCAGGCCGTTCAGGATAGCCCGGTTATTGATCCGGATGGTGAATTGGCTGAATCCCAGGGCCTGCATCAGGTCGTGGATCACGAGACCAGTTTCGATATCTGCCACGACGGAGCGCGTGCCAATGGTATCGAAGTCACATTGCATGAATTCCCGGTAGCGCCCTCGCTGGGTGTTTTCACCTCGCCAGACGGAGGCAATGTGGTATCGCTTGAAGGGCGTTCCCAGTGAACCAATATGCTGGGCAGCGAATCGTGCCAGCGGCACCGTCAGGTCAAATCTCAGGCCCACCTCGCGGCCGCCGTGGTCCTGGAAATGGTAGAGTTGTCGATCGGATTCTTCGCCCCCCTTGCCGCTGAGAATTTCCAGGTATTCGAGGGCGGGTGTATCGATGGGGCCGAAGCCATAGGAGCGATAGACCTGGCGAGCGGTTTCCATGAGACGTTCGCGCGGGATCATCGTTTCCGGCAGGTAATCCCGAAAACCCTTGAGAGTTCTCGGCTGGATTAATGGTTGCCGAGTCGATTTCGCATCATTGTTGGAAGACGACTTGTTCATGCGATAGTGCAGTTCCGGGGAAAGGCGAGTTCAGGAAGCGAGAACCGGTAGTGGATTTGGCATGCGGCTGCGAATATTTTCCTGGTCCCTGGGGGTCAGGATCGCCTCTGCATATTCCTCGATTTGCTCGGGTGTGTCAAAATATTTCTCGTAGGTCCAGTCGTCTTCGTATTCGCAATCCTGCGTGGTGTAGTCTCGACAAATCTGCGGTCGGGTGTCATAGATCTGGCAACGGTTGTCGTCACCGAGGTGTTTACAATCCGCGTGGACCAGCAGGTACCAGGTGCCAGCTTCCGTGAATACGCTGGACTGTCCGTGGAGCAGGTACCAGCGAATGAACTGGAAGTCTTTCATCCGGGTTGGTTTCTCAATGGGCAGGGCAAAGTAACGGCAACACTTGGCCGTGCAGTAATCGCAAAGTACTTCATCCGGACCGATTTCCTCGCGAGGTTTTTGCTTGGATGCTAGTGGAGCGGCCATGTTTCTGCCTGGCTGGTTGGTTGCACGGGACTGGCCACAGGTTAGCAAACTGATGTCCGATTGACTATAGCTGGCAAAACTCCTTGTGCGCTGCTACGAACGGATGGTTTCCTGTTGCAGTTGGACGTAGGTAACCCAGTGATTTACCAGGGTACCCATACGATTCCACGAGAGATGCCTTTACCGGAAGTCATCCGGCAGGGGGAGCAGGAGAATGAGCCAGGTTGCCTCGTGCAAAGAATTCGCCGAGTGGTTGCGTCTGAAGTTCAACCGCAATGGCACCACGTGGTCCTGCCGCCCGGGCCTGTTTTTCAGCTGGACTGCTGGAGCATCTATTCGACACGTAATCCAGGGACCACTGCATTGGTCGGCTGACGGACTGAATTGTCATGGGACAGGACCTGGCCCGCTCCCACGAAATAGGTGTGATGGCCATCGACGATGAGGTTATAAGTTTTTACCTTGCGTCCCGGTTCCAGGTACTGCACCGGAACAACACCTGTCATGGTGTGCAGTTGCATGCCGGACTTGAGTTTTCGGCTCTTTACCCAGCCATCTCCGGAGACCCAGAAGAGGTGTCCACCACTGGTTTCCAGGTGGTGTTGTCCATAATGAATTTTCACGGTTTCCGTGGCCGGGCGGATCGTGGTTCTGAGGACAGCCTTGTAGGTCAACTCACCAGTTTCGGGATCCTGTGCGAGGACCATGTCACCTACCAGGATCGTCTCGATAGGCTGTTGCCCTTTCCAGGTCCAGACAAGAGTTCCGGCCGCCAGGCAGTCGAATCGTTGCTGGGGGGGACCACTGGATCCACCACTCTGGGAACCGTTGCCTCCTGCCGCAGAACGGTCCGAGACAACCACGTTTTCAGCGCGATAGAGCGAGTTGGTTTGCTTGTCACCGGGAATAAAAACCTCGTTGGTCTCGTTCCACCAACTCCACCAGGCTGTCGGTTGAGGTGCCAGTTCCTGGTCCAGCGATGTGTTGAGGGTATTGCAGATACGCTGGTTCAATGCCTGCGTTTGCAAGTTCTGCTGGAGTACCTGGCGTTCCCGGTTCATGGCTGCGACCAGGGTGCCGGCTAACGTTCGAGAAAGGGTCTCACTTTCATCGCCACCGGGCTGCCGCTGGCGACGAAAATTGGTATCGAGTACCAGGAGCTGATTCTGGTCCTGGCCTTCACGCCTGAACATGTGCCGATACATTAACTGGCCATCACGCGTGGGCGTAACCACCATGCGAGAAGTGACCGGTGAGTACATGCAGGCCAACAGGGCAGGTACATAATCATCAGGATTTCGATCTTTCAGGTATTGAGCACATTGTTCCTGGACCTTGGCGAAAGGAGACGTGATCGCAATGCGTGCCAGGGCCTGGGTGGCCTCGTAGTGGGAGAGGTGATGGAGAACCTCCACGGCCAGCAGTACGGAGGGCTCGCTGTCCCGTGCCAGGACCTGTTCCAGGGCCACGATCGCATCATCGGTATTGATTTCCAGGAGTCGTTGCCTGGCGACCTGCCGTTGAGCGGGACTGCCGTTGCGAAATTGTTTTCTCAGTTTCTCGATCCGGGGGCCCCAGGCAGCAAAATTTTTCTGATCAGTTTTAAATCGTTCCTGGGCCTTCCTCATGTCAGCGGACGTAACCCATTGCCCGTTGACCTGTCGGAATCCCAGTCGGGTCCGGGCATCGCGATGGTTCCTGTTAAAGTCAAGGATACGCATCAGGTGCGCTCGTTCCTGGTCCGGGAGCCCCTTCTTGCGGCACCAGTCTGCCAGTTGAAGATGACCCTGGATCGTATCATCCACCTGGGCTCGCTCCTTGAGGTACAGGTTAATCGTTGGATTTTCCTTGAGCAGGGTTGGCAGTTGGTTGGCGTTGACCCATTGTTTCTGGTATCTCACGGCCCCCTGGTGCCACTGGACGGGAGCATACTCGGCGTCGATTTTTCCGGCAGCCTGTAACAGTTGAGCTCGCTCGGACAAGCCTCCATAGACCTCATTGTGCAGCGCCTGCTTGACCAGTTGCTCCGCCTGTTGACGACGCTCGGCCTTGGTAGCGGCCAGTAGCGTGGAGGAAAACATCATGGTGAGGGCCAGGATGGCCAGGCCCGTCTGGGCTAACGAAAGGTGCCGTCGATACAGTGCGAACATAAAAGCGCTCCTTGCTGAAGACACAGGCTCTGAAGACAAGGGCCGCGTCGATCGGCTAATTGATCGACCAGGCAGGTTCGTTGGCGTGTTCCAGGTGCCAACATTCCTGATCGTATCAAAGTCCCCTGGGATTGGCAAATAATCGGTTGCGTTCCGTTGCCGGTAAGCCCCGGTCAAGTAACCCGGTCAAGTGACCCGGTAGGGGGCGATTGCCGATTACTTGCTCATTCAGTTTCTGCGTGGTTCGGTTCCTGTCCCGGGAAGACAGTATGGGCCACGCCGATCGGAATGACGAAGATCTTGCCATCTCCCATGCGCCCGGTGCGAGCGACCTCGACAATACTACGCACGATTTCCTCGGTGCGTGCATCGTCGACCCACATGGAGATCTCGACCTTGGGAAGAAAGGCCGCAGAGTATTCACTGTCGGCGTATTGATCGAGGTAGCTTTTCTGGCGACCGTACCCTTTCACCTCGCAGACGTTCAAGGCCTCCAGTGGGGCTCGTTTCAGAACCTCCAGCACTTTTTCTGCCAGGTACGGTTTCACGATGGCAACGACTTGTTTCATCGCTGGTGCACCGCGTTAACTGAAGAAGTTTTCACCGAACAGATCCAGTTCTGGCCCGGTTTCCACTTCGATATCTCCAAGTACCTTCGTCATGCAGGCCAGTCGCATGGTGTCTTCATAACCCTGGAAGGCCAGGCAGGGGAGAGGATCGGGACCCGGGACTTTGAATTTCAGCTTTTCACGCTGCGTCATGGGGTTCGTATTTTCCATTCCCTTGGTGATCAGGACGCGGCAGGTACCACACATGCCCAATCCATGGCAGTTGAAGATCTTGTTAAGTCCAGCGCCGATACCGTTGATTCCCAGGTTGGTATTGATCTGGTGCGCGCTGCGACCTGCACACTGGCGAAGATTCGCCCCATGGGGAACCTCGATAACCTTGTTTTCTTTGACGAAGGTGACCTTGTGTGTCGCCGAATCGCTCATGCCTATCGTTCCTGCAATCCATGTTCGAAGATTCTTCTAACGATTACCAGTCCCAAATCTACCGCGCCGCTCGCCATGCGCTAAGTACAGTTCCCAGTTTGTCGACAGAGGTCTTCCCGGTCCAGTGTCTCTTTACGTTGTGCGGGTTTTCTGTCACGATGTGCCGCCAGGAAAAGATTATCCAGAGAGAGCGAGGTTTTTAAGGATTCCGCCATGCCAGAACGATCGTCTCATCAAAAGAAGATCATCCGCAACTACTACGAACAACGGGATTCCATTGCCCTGCAACGCGCCCAGGAACTGGTCACAGATCTCTACCTGGCCACCGGAAAAGCACGGCAGCGTCACTGGAAAAACCTGGGAATCCACCTGGAAAAACTAGGACTCAAACCGAAGCAGATCGAGCATCTGCAGGCCCAGGATAAGCCGGAACTGGTCGCTCAACTGGTCCAGCGATTACTGGATAAGGTCGAGTGATGCCTGCCACCTGGAACTTTTTCACCTCGGGACAGCTGGTTTTTGGACCTGGATGCATCGAGCAGCTGGCCGATTTCGCGGCCCGGCGTCACTTGAAACGGATCCTGGTCGTCACGGACCGTCGGCTGCAGGAAGCCGGAGTGGTCTCTGGCCTCGAAGCGCAACTTGCCAAGGCGCCGCTGGAATTTTCCATCTTTGACGAGGGAATTGCGGAACCCTCCCTGGAGACCGCCAACCAGGCACTGGCCATGGCCCAGCAGTGGCAACCGGACAGCGTGCTGGGACTCGGTGGCGGCAGCAACATGGACCTGGCGAAAATCGTCGCCACCGTGCTGGCTCACGGTGGTACGCCTGCGGACTATTTTGGTTTTGACCAGGTTCCCGGTCCCGTCTTGCCGTTGATCTGTGTACCGACCACGGCGGGAACCGGCAGCGAAGTCTCCCATGCCGCCGTGCTGACCGATACCGAAAATGAAATCAAGGTCAGCACGATGAGTAATTACCTGCGCCCGGACCTGGCACTCGTGGATCCTGTCCTGACTTACTCCTGTCCGGCGCAGGTGGCCGCCGACAGTGGCATTGATGCCTTGACGCATGCCATCGAGGCCTACACGGCGGTCGATTATGACAAGATGGAAATTCCCGCGGGCGAGTCATCCAGTTACACGGGGCGCCAGCCGCTGGGAGATTGCCTGGCGGAAAAAGCGATTTCACTGGTCGGACAGCACCTGGTGAATGCCGTGAAAGATCCCGAGAATCACGAGGCCCGAGATGCCATGTCGCTGGCCGCTACGCTGGCCGGCATGGCCTTCTCGAATTGTGGCGTCGCCCTGGTCCACGCGTTGGAATACCCCCTGGGTGGAACGTTGCATTGTTCCCACGGGGCCGGCAACGGATTACTGTTGCCCTACGTGATGCGATTCAACTTGCCGGAACGGGAAGCCACCCTGGGACGGATTGCCCGTCTGCTCGGTGGCGAGACCGAGGGTATGACACCATCCGCTGCGGCGGAACAGGCGATTGTCCAGGTGGAGCAGATGCGTCAGACGATCGGCATACCGCATCGCATTCGTGAACTGGGAGCCCGGCAAGAACAACTGGCCGGTTTTGCCGAGAAGTCTTTTGCAATCAAGCGTTTGCAGTGGGTGAA
>JAZADA010000140.1:0-4382 GCA_036124135.1 Planctomycetota bacterium
CTTCCAACACCTTGTCAATGGCCACAACTTCTTCTCGCAACTGGACCAGGCCGTCCCGTTCACGCTGAACCACCTCTTCCGGGGCACGCGCCACGAAATTCTCGTTGGTCAGTTTCTTTTCCTTACCCTCGATCTGGGCCACCATCTTGTCCCTCAGCCGCTGGTTGCGTTCAATCTCGGCTGAAACATCAATAAAATCCTTCAGGTCGACATAGACATCCACATCGCCGCGTCTGACGGTTGCGCATCCGGTCGAGGGTTCCACGTCCGGTCCCCAGGCCACGGCCCGCGCATTGGCCATCGACTGGAAAAACTCTTCCATGGGCTGCAACAGGCTGGTCACATCCTCAGAACAGGTCACGGAAAACTCGATCTGTTCTTTCGGCCCGATGTTCTGTCGGCTACGGATTTCACGAATGGCACCCAGCACGGACTGGAACTGGGAAAACTGCGCTTCAATTTCAGGGTCATGGTCTGCCGGAACGGGCAGGGGCCACTCGGCTAACATGATCGATTCCGTGGCTTCACGGGGGTTCCTCAGCCCGCGAACGGGCGCGACCTGCTTCATTAATCGCCAGACTTCCTCGGTGATAAATGGAATCATGGGATGCAGCAATCGCAATAATTGATCAAGGCAGTGGGCAATCACGCGTTGCGCAACGGCCTGGGAATCCTCGGCCTGCAAACGCGACTTGGCCATCTCCACGTAGAAGCTGCAAAATTCATCCCAGGCAAAATCGTAAAGCATGCGAGCAGCCTCGGCATACTGGTATGCTTCCAGGGACTGCGTCACCTTCTCCGTTACACTCGACAAGCGGCTTAACAACCACCGGTCCTCAAAGGCAAGTTCCGCAGCGGTTACTTCCTGCGGCGAATAACCTTCCATGTTCAGGAGTGCAAACCGGGCTGCATTCCAGAGCTTGTTACAAAAATTACGGGCAACCTCGAATCGCTCACTGACTACCGGACCTCGCGGTAACTGCTGATCCTCCGGCGATCGCGCCCATTGCGTGGAAAACTCACCCTCGCATTTCTTACAGGCGACCCTCGGCAACTCGCGATTCTTCTTGGTCTGATCCATGAGCGTCGCACAATGGGGGCACTCAAATTGCACAGGCATCCGCACATCCTGCGTTTCTGTCGTCAAGTGAGCCAATCCGAAACGCAATGCATCCGGACCGAACTTCTCAATTACATCCAGCGGATCGACTCCATTCCCCTTGGACTTGGACATCGTCTCGCCGTAACCATCCAGGATCTTTGGATGGATGAAAACCTGCTCGAAAGGAATTTCACCCATGTTATTGATACCCATCAATACCATGCGAGCCACCCAGAGCGTGATAATGTCTCGACTGGTAATCAAGGTACTCGTAGGATAAAAACGTGCCAGCGAGGCCGTTTGCTCCGGCCAACCAAGAGTACTATGCGGCCAGAGAGCCGAACTGAACCAGGTATCCAGGACATCCTGTTCACGCCGGTAACCAAGCTGCTCAAGCTGATCTTCCAACTCGGCAACTTCCGCTTCAATCCCAACGTGGATCGTGGCATAGCCACCTGCCTCGGTCGCTCCCTGGTCCCCCTCAGCGGCGGGACTCGCCGATTCACTGATTTCCACCTGGTAGGCCATCTCACCCGAGGCCATCTGCGGCAACTTCTTGAGTACGTCAATTGCCTCGGTCAATGCCTGCTCACTTCCGCAAACTTGCGACCAAATGGGAATCTGGTGTCCCCACCACAACTGGCGGCTGACAGGCCAGTCACGTTTCTCTGAAAGCCAGTCCAGGTAACCCTTGGCGTATCGATCCGGAAATATTTTCACGCGCCCATCAGTAACTGCATCCATCGATGACTGGGCTAGCTGCTCCATTTTGACAAACCATTGATCGGCCAGGTAGGGTTCAATGGGAGTCTTGCTTCGATCGGAATGCGCCAGGTCGATTTCACGGTCTTCCACTTCTACCAGCAACCCAGCTTCTTCCAGATCTGCGACCACGCGCTTGCGCGACTGGGCGATGGTAAGGCCACGATAATCCCCTGCATTTCCATTCAGGGTCCCTTCTGGATTAAGAATATTGATCATTGGCAGATCCTGCCGCAGGCCAACCTCGTAATCATTGGGATCGTGGGCAGGGGTGATCTTCACGCAACCGCTTCCCATTTCCGGCTTGGCCCAGACATCGGCGACCAGTCGAATCTCACGGTCCAACAGTGGCAGACACACGCGGCGACCGTCCAGTGCCATATCCCGCAACAGGATTAATTGCGGCAGCATCGTTTCACGTCGCTGCTGGATCTCTTCCAGCTGAGCCTGCAAACCCTCCCGGTCTTTTTCCGGTGCACTGTCCAATCGCGCCTGCAACTCTGCTTCTGATTTCTGTAATGCGGCTTCAGGATCCGGATGAACAGCAACGGCGGTATCGCCCAGCATGGTTTCCGGTCTGGTGGTCGCAACCGTCACATGCGTCGGCTCACCTGGTTGAGGATCGATCACGGGATAACGGATATGCCAGAAATGCCCCTTGACCAACTCGTGAAAGACTTCGTCATCACTGACAGCGGTCTGCAGAAACGTATCCCAGTTGACGAGGCGTTTACCGCGGTAAATATATTCTTTGCGGAACAAGTCAAAAAACGTACTGCGCACCGCACGAGCACAAACGTCGTCGAGTGTAAACCGGGTACGTTCCCAGTCGCAGCTACACCCCATTTTCTTGAGCTGTCCCAGGATCCGTTTCTCGTATTGACCTTTCCAATCCCAGATACGATCAACCAGGGCCTCGCGGCCAAGATCGTGACGGGTCTTTCCTTCTTCTTCCCTGAGACGCTTCTCGACCACGGCCTGCGTGGCAATACCCGCATGATCCGTACCTGGCATCCACAAGGTATTGAATCCCTGCATTCGTTTCAGGCGAATCAGCACGTCCTGGAGAGTATTGTTAAGAGCATGCCCCAGGTGCAGGGCTCCAGTCACATTGGGTGGCGGAATCACGATACTGAACGTGGGTCGTGTATCGTTTTCATCTGCCGAAAAGCAACCAGTCTCTTCCCATTGCTGGTAGATCCGGTCCTGTGACTCTCCGTAGTCAAACCGGTTGGGAAATGAATCCGCTGTAAATTCCGTTGACATGAAACACTCACTCTGTCGCCCGGGGAGCAGGCCCTGGCAGGCCTGTCCGGATCAACTTAAAAGGCCAGGCACTTCTATCCGGGGAAAAACATCGGGCAGACGAAACTCCCCTGAAAAATTTCGCCCTGAACTTCAACCTTATCCATCAGGACAAACGTGTTACGAGCTGGACGGTGCCAGGCCATCCGGAACGTCTGTCGTGGACTCCACCGTATCCGTATTGATCGGCTGGTCCTTGCAGAGTTTGTATTCCACGGCATCGACCAGGGCAATCCAGCTTGCTTCGATAATATTATCACTAACACCCACGGTTCCCCAGACATCATCCTGATCAGCACTCTCAATGATGACTCGGATTCTCGCAGCGGTACCAGCTTCCGAGTTAACAACTCGCACTTTATAATCGACAAGCCGCATGTCACGTAAGGCGGGAAAGCTACCGTTGAGTGCTTTTCGCAACGCGCCGTCGAGCGCATTCACAGGACCATCGCCCTCCGTTACTTCATGCCGCATATCCCCGGCTACCCTGACCTTAACAGTCGCCTCGGTCAGGATTTGACCATCTTTTTCTGCGGTCACGCCCACGTGGTATTTCACCCGATCAAAATGCGGCTCAAATACCCCGGCACATTTTCGTACCAGCAAATCAAAGGAAGCTTCCGCTGCCTCGAACTGGTACCCCTGGTTTTCCAGCGTGACCACCTGCAACAGGATCTTGTCCATCAGCTCACGGTTGTCTTCCACGTTGTACTGACTCGTGCAGGCCATGATATTACTGCGCCCAGACAACTCGCTGATCAAGACACGCCGGGCGTTACCGACCAGCTGGGGATCCATGTGCTCGTAGCTGGCCGTAGCCCGGTTAATCGCATGCACGTGCATGCCGCCTTTATGGGCAAAGGCACTTTGCCCAACAAACGGCTGGCCAGCTCGCAAATTCATATTGGTCGTCTCGTAGACGTACCGCGACAACTCCGTCAATTGCTCCAGCGAACGTCCACCCAGAACCTCGTAATCATTTTTCTTGATCGCCAGGTTGGAAATCACCGAGACCAGATCTGCATTGCCGCAGCGTTCACCGATCCCATTCATCGTTCCCTGTACCTGGACCGCACCCGCATCAACCGCTGCCAATGAATTCGCCACGGCCAACTCGCAATCATTGTGACAATGAACTCCCAGCGACACACCGGTTTCCTGCAGCACGGCCGTCACTTCTTCCATGCAACGACGGACTTCTTCCGGCATACTG
>JAZADA010000141.1:0-4152 GCA_036124135.1 Planctomycetota bacterium
ATGCCGCCGCCCATGCCGCCGCCGCCCATGCCACCCATGCCACCACCCATGCCGCCGCCCATGCCGCCACCCATCATGCCTTGGCCGCCGCCCATGCCGCCGCCCATGCCACCACCGCCCATGCCACCCATGCCACCACCCATGCCACCCATGCCGCCACCACCGAATTGGTGCAGTACGGGAACGCCGGCAAAGACAGCTGGCATTGCAATAGCCAACGGTTTCTTGGTGTTGTTGCGAATCAGGATCGTCGCCTGCTTGGAACTCTTGGGAATAAACTGGACTTCGATCTGGTCATTTTGCATGGCTGTGAACAGACCGATCGCGTTGCTCTTGGACAGGCTGTCGAGCTTGGCATTAGTCCGGTCAGCTGCTGAACTTGTTAGGCTGATTGTAAAACCAGCTACCACCAGCAGGGCCACCTGAAATAGACGCTTTACAGAGACCATTTTCATGGGATTTCTCCAGTCCTTCTCTAATTTGTTCCGTTTTGGGTTGAATTTGTTTCACACGTAGCCTCAATACGCGTGGACGAGTCGTTCGGTGAGGTTAACTTTACCGGTCATTCTCACTTTGCGGACCCGCTTCTACTAGCTTACTTACCGAGAGCCAGAAAGCCAAGCAATAAAAGTGCTTGGGTCGTAATTGCCTGTTGCAGGCCTTCTTTTCGGCTACCAGCTCATTTTGAGGGATCGAGGTGACGCATTCTGGTGACCGCCGTTACCCTGGGTGAACGGCTGTGCGGGATGCGTTTCCTGGACTGTAAACCTTTATTTTAATGAAACTTAAGTCGAATACAGGATTGGTCCAGCGGTCTTCAAGATAACTCAATAGCTTCCTTGGACAACTGTTCCTATCCATCAAATCGGTTCGTTGCCCTAGTGATCACAAGTTCTGCTCTCTGGGGCCATTTTGCCATCGGAAACCGATTAACCGGTCTTTTCAGTTCAACAGGTACCCCCGGGGACCGATCCGACTGATCAACGGCAGGGCTATGGCAGCGTTGAGATTGGTTTTTGGGTGGGTACACTGGCCAGCTTACCAGCCATGTTGTGAACGAGCTCAACTTGTGGGAGCGAGCGAATGTGTGAGAAAGAATTGCTTCCCGTTGACATGATCTGCTGAAACGAATTACACTTCCTCCGTTAACGCATCCACGGCGGTTTGTGGAACAGGTGGCAGACCTGATTTTTAGGCCATTTTGAAGCAAGGATATAGCAGGACGATGAACAGTGGAAGTCAAAACAATCGTTGGGTGGGTCTGTTCCGTTGGTTAACGATGATCACGATGGGCGTTGTTGCCCTGGTCTTGATCAGTCGCTCGCAGTTATACGCGGAGGAAGGCAGTGCTGCGGGAGCAGCAGGCGACTCCGGGTTGGGCTCCATGGAGTTCGTCTACTGGGGAATTTCTTTTATTGGTTCCCTGGTGGCATTGTGGTTTGCCTGGCAGTTCTACAAGTCGATGATCGAGGCCGATGAAGGAACGCCTCGTATGATTGAAATTGCGGGGTATGTCCGCGATGGTGCCCAGGCTTACCTGACTCAACAATACAAGGTAGTGACCCTGTTTTTCGTCGTGATATTTGGACTCTTGTTCGTGGCCTCGTTCGTGATGAACGTGCAGAGCAAGTTTGTACCCTTTGCTTTTATCACCGGTGGATTCTTTTCGGGTCTGGCTGGTTTCTTTGGTATGAAGACAGCCACGTGGGCCAGTAGTCGAACGGCTGCAGGTGCCCAGAAGAGTCTCAATGCCGGCTTGCAGGTAGCTTTCCGTTCCGGGGCAGTCATGGGATTGACCGTGGTGGGACTGGGGTTGCTGGATATCACGATCTGGTATGCCGTCTTGCGATGGGTGGTTCCCATGTTTGGTTACGAGGCGATGCGACTGGAAGAGATCACGGTCACCATGCTCTGTTTTGGTATGGGAGCCAGTAGCCAGGCCCTCTTTGCCCGCGTTGGTGGTGGTATTTTTACCAAGGCTGCGGACGTTGGTGCGGATCTTGTGGGTAAGGTCGAGCAGGGGATTCCCGAGGATGATCCTCGTAATCCAGCGACGATTGCAGACAACGTGGGTGACAACGTCGGTGACGTGGCCGGCATGGGCGCTGATCTTTACGAGTCTTACTGTGGTTCAATCCTGGCCACCGCGGCACTCGGTGTGGCTGCCTTTGCGTCAGTGGAGGCGTATGGCCTGACGGGTGATGCTTTGAGTTGGCAGCTGAAAGCCTTGTTGCTGCCGATGGTGATTGCCGGGGTGGGAATTTTTCTCTCGCTGATTGGAATCAACGTCGTCAAGACGGATGAAGATGCCAGCCAGAAAGCCCTCCTCAAGGCCCTGGCCACCGGGATCAATCTGTCCACGGTGTTGGTTGCCGTGGCGGGTTTTGCTGCTACCTGGATGATCCTGGGATCTGAGAACCTGGGCGTTGCGGGAAGTATCTGTGTAGGCCTGTTTGCTGGTTGGTTGATTGGTAAGTGGACCGAGTACTCAACCAGTGATGAATTTCAGCCCACCAAGGATCTGGCAGGGCAGGCAGTGACCGGTCCGGCGACGGTGATTATTGGTGGCGTGGCAGATGGTATGAAAAGCGTCTGGGTTCCTGTCGTGGTGGTGTGCGGTGGCACGTTGCTGGCATTTGGCTTTGCGGCCCATGGTAACTTTACCGACGTGAGCCATTTTGCACTTGGTCTTTACGGTGTTGGAATCGCTGCCGTTGGTATGCTTAGTACGCTGGGAATTACCCTCGCCACGGATGCTTATGGACCGATTGCTGATAATGCCGGCGGTAACGCCGAGATGGCAGGCCTGGAGCCCATCGTACGTGAGCGGACGGATGCCCTGGACAGCCTGGGCAATACGACGGCAGCAACCGGTAAGGGATTTGCCATCGGTTCGGCTGCCCTGACAGCGTTGGCCCTGATGGCTGCCTATATCGAGGAAGTCCGGATTGGTTTCGAACGCTGGGCGGACGATCGCACGGTTGTTGTATCTACGGATGCTGAAGGTTTTCACAAGGTGACGAACCAGTTCATTGTTCAATACGAGAAAGACGATGAAGGAAACGAATCTCGCCACGGCTGGCTGGTTTTCCCCGATGATGCCCGCAAGCCTGCCTGGTCGAAAAGTGATAAGGTGGATTCAAGCAAGGGTACAATTACCTTGGATGCATCGCTGGCCACGACACAAGTGAGCGAAGATCACAAGCGTTGTACGGTGGTGTTAAAGGGAGAAGGAGCGGAAGCTGAGCGTACGCTCTCGCTGGTTTCGGTGAAATCCGCGACATTACCTGACTATGCACGTTACTATGACGCCTCCTTGCTGAACCCGAAAATCCTCGTCGGGGTTTTCCTGGGCTGCATGGCGACCTTCGTGTTCTGTGCGATGACGATGAAAGCAGTAGGACGTGCTGCCCAGGGAATGGTGGAGGAAGTGCGGCGGCAGTTTCGTGAAAAGCCGGGAATCATGGATGGAACGGAGGTGCCTGACTATACCCAGCCGGTAGCGATCAGTACGAAGTCCGCGCAGAAGGAGATGATCCTGCCTTCCCTGCTGGGGCTCTGTATGCCGATTGCCGTTGGCGTGTTACTGGGTGTTGGTGGCGTGCTGGGTCTGCTCGTGGGTACACTCACCTGCGGTTTTTGCCTGGCCGTCTTCATGGCCAATTCCGGTGGTGCCTGGGATAACGCCAAGAAATATATCGAGGCTGGTAACTACGGTGGTAAAGGATCCGAGGCCCACAAGGCTGGCGTGGTTGGTGATACCGTGGGTGATCCGTTCAAGGATACCAGTGGTCCCAGCCTGAACATTCTCATCAAGTTGATGAGCATGGTCAGCGTGGTTGCCGCGGGTTTAATCGTTCGCTACAGCCTGGCGGCCATGGGTATTTTCTAGGCCGACGTTCGCTTTATAAGCCAAGGAAAAACGCACGCGGTGTGAGCCACGTGCGTTTTTCATGCGCTCTCGAGTCAAACGAGCGCGTCCTGGTCTCGAGAGCTTTTCCCGCGGGGCGGTCAGAAGCCGGTGACAGTCAGATCGCATCTGGTATACAATGGCTATTTGTGAGAGCGATTTTTTCTTGTTTGATAGTAGTGATTGGTTGTCTGCGGATGAATGATCCAGGTGAAAAAAACGACGAACAGGCCACCGTGGAA
>JAZADA010000142.1:0-10032 GCA_036124135.1 Planctomycetota bacterium
CCGCTGCAGTGTTCCTGGCCAGTGATGCCTCTTGCTACATTACCGGGCATACGATTCCCATCGATGGGGGAGCTGCCAACGTGATTGCCTTGAGCCAGGAGTGACGATGACCGAGTGCCTGATCCAGGAAGTGGATATTCCCGAGGACCTGCTGGGACCGTTGCAGGAATTTACCGGGGATGTCACGGATCGACAGGCGCTTGCCAAGGCAGTTGCTCATGATGGGTATGTCCTGTTGCGTGGTGTACTGGATCGTGCCGCCGTCCTGGCTGCTCGCGAGGAAGTCATGACCCGTCTGCACGAGGTGGGTGAAGTGGCCGCACCGCCGCTGGACGGGATTGCCACCGGAACCAGTCGCCGGCGTGAAATGTTCGCGGATCTCGGGGAGTTCTGGAGCTCGGTCAGCCAGGGCCCGGCCCTCCGCGCAGTGACCCATGGGAACCGGTTCAGGCAAGTCATGGAATGCCTGCTTGATGAATCGGCTCGTCCTCATGACCTGATGTACTTGCGGCCAGTCACCGTGGGAAATGCGACGGACCTGCACTATGATTATCCTTTCTTTGCAGGTACCTCGGAGCGAATGCATACCGGCTGGGTGCCACTGGGCGACATCTCGATTTCCGATGGAGCCCTGGCCGTGGTCGAGGGTTCCCAGTACTTCGGTGATTTACTGGACCCAATCCGAGAGCATGATTACCAGCGAGACCAATCCGACCAGACCATCCAGCAGGCGGCCTATGGCAAGCAAAACCTGGTGCATCCACTGACCTTTTGCCGACAGCGGAACACCCGCCTGTTAAGTACCGATTTCCAGGCGGGCGACCTGCTGATTTTTAGCATGGTCCTGATGCACGGTTCGATTGACAATAACTCGCCCGTAGGCCAGGTACGCCTGTCCTGCGATGTTCGTTACCAGCCAGCCGCGGATTCCACGAACGATGAACGCTATTTTGGTGAGTCGCCCACCGGTTCCAAGGGTGGTGGCTATGCTGATATGCGGGGCGCCATGCCATTGGCCTGAACGGGAGGCCGTGGCGCAACAAACTGGGGAATCTTTCTGTTCCAGGATGTATAGAAAGATCATCTGGGCTTCAGGCAATGACATCCCGAATGGGTTCACCGTCGAGGGCAATATGGACCGGGTTGTTAGAGCGATCGTGGATAATCATTTTCGGGTCTAGACCAAGTAACTGGTAGATGGTTGCCACGTAATCTGCTGAAGAGACAGGTGAATCCATGGGCCAGGCACCCTGGCGATCACTTTGTCCATGCACCATCCCTCGCTTGACTCCGCCTCCCGTGAGAACGATAAAACCACACTGGGTCCAGTGATCGCGGCCTCCGTCCGGCTTGACCTTGGGAGTGCGACCCATTTCCCCCATCAGGATCACCAGTGTGGAATCGAGTAACCCGCGTTCGTCGAGGTCCCGAATCAGGGCACTGTAATTTTGATCGAGGGTTGGCAGGTTGAAGTTTTTCAAGAGTTTAAAGTTGTTGGAATGGGTATCCCACTGCCCGGCACCGATGCCCCCGTTGAACTGTGACTCGGTGGTGACACCGATGAACCGTGTCCCGGCTTCGACCAGGCGCCGTGCCGCCAGCATGCAGGAGCCGAACAGGTTGCGACCATAACGATCCCGCACCTGCGGCGGTTCCTGGGACAGGTCAAAAGCCGTCCGGGTTTTGTTGGAACTTAGTAGCTGAAAGGCTTCCTGTTTATAGTGGCTCAGATTACTTACCGATGCTGAGGAATTAAACTGGCTGACACTGCCATCAAATTTTTCCAGCAGGCTGCGCCGATGGGTCATACGCTGAAGGTTAATGTCAGGCAGTGTTTCCAGTCCTGACAGGGTTGGTGAAGCAACGGGAACGGCCGGGTTAATGTGCGAGTTGCGCCCCTCGATTTCGGTAAAGCTTGGAGAGTAAGAAGTAAACATCGGATCAAACTGGCTGCCCAGGAAACCTCCATAAGGTCCGGCTCGATACTTGCCCTGGCTGTGACCGGGATGTGTCGGCATCCAGATATAGGAGGGAACGTCCCGGGACCGGAGCCCTGCGTACTGCATGACCGCACCCAGGCTTGGATGATCGGTGGGTTTGGCGACATTGTTGACGATCACCGGACCACTGTAGCCGGTTAGCATGTTGTAGGGACTGTGGGTGTTGTACAAATGGCTGTGTGTGCGGATCAACGTGGAATGGTGCATCAGTTGTGCGGTGCGTGGCAGGTGTTCGCAAATGTGCAGTCCCGGCACGCTCGTCGCAATCGGTTTGAATTCTCCGCGAATTTCTGCGGGTGCAGACGGTTTCATATCAAACATGTCGATGTGGCTGGGGCCACCAATCAAGTTGATCAGGATGATCGACTTCGTGGAAGGCTCGGCACCGGCGGCCTGGTCCCGGGCCTGTAATAGTCCAGGAAGATGAAGTCCCAACGATGAAATGGCACCTGCTTGCAGTACCTCGCGCCGCGTGAGGTGGTCGCAAAGACGCGACCCTCGTCCTAGCAGTCGTAACATGAGCTGCTTCCTCGCCGTAATCCAGGAGCACGATAAACGATCACAATTCATTTATACTTTATGAACTGTGATCGAGTGGAGCAACGGCATTCCGTGTTTTCAGGCGGATTCCCTTTCGATATATCACGGTTTACGCTCTGCTTGCGACAACGAACAGGAGCATGGTAGGTTGGCCACGTACTGCCAGCCCCCGCCCTCACGGATTGAGCAGGAGTCCATCATGTTGCAAGTTATCGAACTCACCGGATCACCCTATGAAATGGGAACCCAGCACGGGGAGCAACTGAAAGAACAGGTGCGTGGACTGGCGCGTGAGCGGTACGAGATTGCCTGCCAGTTTGCGCGTGACCGCGGCGTGGAAATAACGCGTGAAGATTGTCTCAAGCTGGCACGTGTTCACCTGCAGTTGCACCAGGAACAGACGCCACGTTGTTACGAGGAATGGTCCGGTATTGCTGCCGGGGCGGATTGCCCACTGGAAGATGTATTTTTTGCCAATGCACTGACGGATTTCCAGGATGTCCTCTGGCAGGTTGCGGGAACCGAGATCCATGGTTGCACGTCGTTTGCAGTGACTCCGGCAGGTTCCTCATCGAAGACAGCCCTGATTGGCCAGACCTGGGATATGCATGCCAGTGCCCAGGAGTATATTTCGCTGTTCCATCGTCGGCCCCCTGATGGTCCGGAATCCCTGACGATGAGTACGGCCGGTTGCCTGACCCTGGTTGGAATTAATGCGGCCGGTATCGCGGTTGGCAATAACAACCTGCAGCCGATGGATGCTCGTCCCGGTATCATCTACCTGGCCCTGTTGCACGGTGCCTTGCAGCAAACTGACTGGGACCAGTCACGCCAGGCCATTACCGGCGCTTACCGTGCTTCAGGGCACAATTACATGATGGCGCATGAGTCGGGAGTGTGTGTTGATATCGAAACCACAGCAGAGCAGCACGAGGAATATTTCGTGGGGGATCCCTGGTACGCACACACGAATCATTACCTTTCCGAGAACTTGAAAGGATTGGAAAATCCACAATTAGATCGGCGTTCTACCGAGCACCGGCTGGAACAGGTTCGCCAAGCGCTGGCAGCAACCCCGGAGCTTCTTTCGCCAGAGCACTTGCGGAGCGTGTTGGCAGATCACGAGGGGGAAGCACTGAGTATCTGTCGACACGGGGAAGGCCGGGAGGCACGCAGTTGTGCCTTCGTGGTAGCGGATCCGGCGGCGCGGTCCCTGTGGGCCAGCCTGGGCCCACCCTGCGAGGGGCAGCTGACAGAATTTAGCCTTTAATGGATCGGGAGAATCGAAACCTTGTTTACTATTGAATCGTTCCAACGCCGCCAGTTTCCCATGCTGCTTGTAATAGCGCTCGCGATCACCATGAAGTGGCAGGCTGTACCGACAATTGCTGCGGAGAAGACGATGACTATCAATGACGTGGTCGTGACCGGGAAACATAATCCGGCATTAAGTAGCTTTGATGAATTGATGACAACCTTCATCAAGACACACCAGGTTCCGGGCGCCTCGCTGGCCGTGACCCGCGCTGGAAAACTGGTCTATGCTCGAGGCTTTGGTTATGCCGACCTGGCAAAAAAAAAGCCGGTACAACCAGGCAGCCAGTTTCGCGTGGCCAGTCTTTCGAAGCCGATTACCGCCGTGGCGATCTTGCAACTGGTGGACCAGGGGAAACTGAAACTGGCAGACCGCGTCTTCAAGATTCTCAAGCCCAAACCGTACTTCGAGAATCCGACAGACAAGATGGATCCTCGATTGCGGCAGGTCACGATCCTGCATTGCCTCCAGCACAGTGGGGGTTGGGATCGTGGTGCATCTTTTGATCCCATGTTCCAGTCCGTGCGTATTGCCCGGAGCCTCGGTGTCGATCCCCCGGCAGACGCGGAACACGTGATTCGTTTCATGATGGGGAAACCGCTCGATTTTGATCCGGGTACTCGGTATGCCTATTCCAACTACGGGTACTGCCTGCTCGGTCGCGTGATTGAAGCCATCAGCGGGTTGAAATATGACCAGTACGTAAAACAGCATGTGCTGGCACCGGTAGGTGTCCGGCAGATGCGGATAGGTGGAAGTATGCTGGCAGATCGAGCGCCTCAAGAAGTGCGCTACTATGATGAACTTCAACGTACAGGACGTTCCGTGTTCGCGAAGAACCTGGGTAAAAAAGTGCCAGCCCCTTACGGTGCCTGGTACCTGGAAGCCATGGATTCACACGGAGCCTGGATTGCCTCGGCGAGGGACCTGGTGCGATTTGCTGCTGCCCTGGATCAGCCGGCCAAGAGCCCGCTCTTGAAGGAGACCAGTATTCGCCGCATGTTTGCCAGGCCCGCTGGTGCCTTGGGGTATAACGATCAGCAGCAACCCAAGGTCGTTTACTATGGTTGTGGTTGGTCCGTTCGAACGCTACCCGGAAAGCCGACGGTCAATACATGGCATACCGGGTCACTGGATGGTACGTCGACGATCCTGGTGCGACGACACGATGGTCTCAACTGGGCCGTTCTTTTCAATACACGCAACGGGACGAATAACCATCGTCTCTCGACCATGATCGATGGGCGGGTTCACCAGGCGGCGGACGCCGTCCAGCAATGGCCGACTCGCGATCTCCAGCGATAAGCAAAGGAAATTGCTTGCTGTACCAGCTTCTTGACCTGTCGTCGGCAGGCTGCTGACGATCTTTCTTGAGGACTCATGCTCCGTTTTTTCGCGGAGAAAGTGGGCTCTTTTCTCGAAAGTGGAAAAAATTCTGCCTGGGATGCGGGGTATTCGAGTTGGTTCACGAGGGGGTTGGAGACAACGGCCATCTTCGCCCGTTGAACACCTCTCAACTAAAAGGAAATATCCCATGACGAAAATGAAAACCTATACCTTGCTGGTACTGCTGATCGGTTGTGCATCCTATACGTTTGCGGCGAAACCGTTTCCAGCAGTAAATTCCCGACAGGCCAAGCTTACCTCGGTCCATAAGACCGCGGTAAGCATCTTGCCGTCGAAAACAGATCAACAGGCTGGCGTTATTATCGGCGACAATAATTTCGTGATCGTGGGTGACAACCATTTTCGAGGAAAAGGTCAGGAGGGTGGTCAGGTGTGGCTTGGGCCGCTGGGTGGTGACGGTGTTTTCCTGGGGCCACTGGGTGGTGACGGCGTCTTTTCCACGCTGCTCGACAGAATGGTGACGGGTCAGTTGGATAACGTCGGCAAAATGGACAAAAATTTCAACGTGGTCCTGTCACCGAGTGACCTGTTGTCGATGGAAAAACAGGGTCTCAAAACGGGTGACATCGAGGTGCTGGGTATCCTGATCATTTTATCACGCCAGCTGGGAGACCTGTTCTGGTGGACACTCGATGGGAGCAATCTTTGAATGAACTGCACTGGTTTATTAGCAGCTTGAGAGTTGGCAGCAAATTCCCTGACACCGGCCTGGTTTGAACACCGGGCCGGTGTTTTTTCTTGGCAAGAGGGTCTGGCGCTTTTCCCAGGCGAAAGCGGTCGCTAAGCTAATCCTTGTCAGTGGACCCTATGCGATCCCGAGGAAATTCCGGAAATGAGGCGATGACCATGCCAGAAATCACCGAATCATTGGTCCAGCAGATCAAGCAACAGGTATCGACCGAGCGATTGCTGGAGACGGCAGTCAAACTGGTGGAAATACCGAGTCCCACATGTGACGCCACCGAGGTGGCCAACTGCTTGGCCGAGATGTTGCAGCAGGAAGAGTTTTCGGTCCAGCGGCCGGAGGCCGGCTGGTCTACTGCGCCGGCAGTCGTGGCACGTTATGACACGGGAAAGGATGGGCGCACGTTACAGTTCAATGGCCATCTTGATACGGTTCACCTGCCTTTTGTACCACCCCGTGTCGAGGAAGGGATCTTGTATGGGAGTGGTGTATCCGACATGAAGGGAGGACTGGCTGCGGCTGTGGAGGCCATGCGGGTGGTGCGTGAGACGGGTCTGCTGAGTGGTGGTGGTATCCTGTTAACGGCGCATGACTTGCACGAGGCACCCTGGGGAGATGGTAGCCAGGTGGATCAGTTGATCCGGGAGGGATACGTGGGAGATGCGGTCATGCTGCCGGAATACAGCAGTGATCGATTGAGCGTGATTGGTCGAGGACTGGCTATCCTGGAGGTTAGCGTACAGCGCGAGGGTGGCCCGGTGCATGAAGTGCTGGGGGGGCGAGAGCAGCCGGATGTGATTGCAGCGGGTGCAGAACTGGTTCAGCGTTTGCAGGCGCTGGATGTTCATCTTGCCGAGCGGGAACATCCGGTGGCAGGTCGCGAAAGTCTCTTCGTGGGGAAGATTAACAGCGGGGAGATTTACAACCAGTCTCCCACCTGTTTTGAACTATCTGGAACACGACGCTGGTTGCCCGGAACGGATCCCTCAGCCGTGGAGGCAGAATTTCGCGAGGTGTTGGCAGCCGTCGAACAGCGTCCTGGAATCACTTGTGAAGCTACCTTTCATTTCGTTCGGGATGCCTACGAACTTGATCCTGGTCATGCTGCAGCGTGCTCTTTCCAATCCGCCTGCCAGGCGGTCATGGGTGAGCCATTGCCCGAGAGCTTCAAGCCCTTCGTGGATGACGGTAACACGTTCTATGCCCTGGCCGGCATTCCGGCGATCACGCATGGTCCCAATGCGTTGGGTGCTCACACGGTGGAGGAAGAGGTGCCGGTTGAAGAACTGGTACGCGTGGCCCAGGTCTATGCCTTGACCGCCCTGGCATTTTGCCCTGGTTAGGTGACTCAAAAAAGCTGCTTGATGATTTTTCCGTCGCTCAGTTTAAGGGTTCGATTGAGTCGGGGATCCACGATCAAGGCATGTGGGTTGAGTCCCAGGGCATGGTAAATACTGGCGACCAGGTCTGGAGGGCCAACCGGGGTTTCCGAGGGCATGGCACCGGTCTTGTCCGAGGCACCCACCAGGTTTCCTCCCTGCACGCCGCCCCCGGCCATCACGACCGAACCGCATTGCCCCCAGTGATCACGACCCCCGTTCGTATTGATCTTGGGAGTGCGTCCAAATTCACCCATGCATACGACCAGGGTGTCATCAAGCAGGCCACGATCATCAAGGTCATCAAGCAGGGCAGATAGTCCCTGGTCGACCAGTGGTAGTAGTTCGCCTCGCAGGCAATTGAAATTGTCCTTGTGAGTATCCCAGCCGTCACACTTGGACATGTAGTTAAAATGAACGCCCACGAAACTAACCCCGTGCTCTACCAGGCGACGAGCCATTAACAGGCTTTGGCCAAAACGGTGGCTTCCGTAGCGTTCCCTCAGTTGATTGGGCTCTCGGTCGAGTGCAAAGAGCCCCCCGTCATCAGCGCTTCCTGTTAGTTCCAGTGCAACACGACGCAGATCATCGTATTCCTGTAAGCGGGGACGGCGAGCTGGATCCCCGTCGAGCATTGCCAGTAACTGACGACGCTGGTCCTGGCGCGACCCTGAGATCGCTTCCGGCAGTGTCAAGGCGGCGACACCGCCAGGTTGACGTGGGTCATCATTGACCTGCAGTGGATCAAACTCGGGACCCAGGTAACCAGCATGCCCACCACCAGCCACGGGCATTAAATTCATTCTTACGCGCACCTCGGGAATGGCCACGTAGCCAGGAGCCTGAGGATTGCTATGAGCAAACTTGTTGATCACGGATCCCATATGAGGATCGTCTTCACGCGAGGGCGGGAGAATGGTATTGGCCCCCAGTGGTTGCGGTGAGACCCGCCCGGTCAACGTATAGTAGGTCATGAAGGGATGATCCGAGTTGCGATAACCGATGGATCGCAGGATGGACAAGCGGTGGACCTGTTGCGAGAGCAGTGGCATGTGTTCGCAAACATGGATCCCGGGTACGTTGGTTGCAATCGGTTCGAATGGTCCGCGGATCTCTGTTGGTGCCAGGGGTTTCATGTCCCACATATCCAGGTGGGAAGGGCCGCCCAGCAGGTAGACAAGAATACAACGCTTGGCACGTCCTCGGCCGGATTGGGTGCGGGCCGATGGGATGGCTCCATGCACACCCCGGGATGCCCCGGAAAAGAGCGCCATCGTTCCCGCTTGCAGGAATTGGCGACGTGCAACTTGTTGAGCGCGTGAGTTCACGGATGTACTCGATACCAGGGTGGAATAGTGGCACTTCGACTGCTTAGTCTAGCAACTAAGATCGGTAGTTCCAAATCTCCAGGTAGAGTCTTTTCAGCGTTTTAGCAGGCCATCTTTTACCTTGAGCCAGCCGGGATTGCTGGTTGCCCGGTAAACATGAATATCATCCAGTTGTGCCAGCGGTCCCGCCATGCCGAATTTGAAGGAACTCTTTCGTACATTCAATCCTTCGTGCTGAGCATAGGCAAAATGCTTGCCATCTATGTGAATCAATACATGCTGGTCAAGAAATTCAGCGGTCAATGTGTGCCATTGATCTTGTGCCAGCGTGATGGGGCGCGTGGCCAGTGTTTTCTTGGTTGAGTTCGCGCTGCCAGGATCGGGATCCTTGCTGATTTGTAGTTGGTTCGGGCTGATGACAACTCGAAACAAGTGGTACTTGCCATGCCCAGGGTCACGAGCATTGATGACCAGCTTGACGTTCCTGGCCGTACCGAGCAGGAAGCGTGTTTGAATGATCGCATCCTGGTAGGAGTGGTTTACCTGGAGCGCGGGAACTTTTCCATGACTCCCGTGCCATTTGTCACGAGGTGCGGGAACGCCAGTCAAGACGCCCTGGCGAACCTGCCACTGCGTGAAGTGCTGCTGATCGAGATGGCTGGGCAAGGTGCCTGCGGTGAAAGGATGTGATAATTCGAGATGTCGAGCGCGTACCAAGTAGGATGTTACGCCAGGTTGTCGATTGAGAGGGTTTTCGTACCAGACCAGGTTATTGCTGAAGTGTCCGGCGATCAGGATGTCGAGGTCTCCATCTGAATCCAGGTCCACGGTACGAACGTCGTAGGAGCTCTGGTCCGTGCCAACCACGTGACGAGTAAACTGTCCCTGGCCATTGTTCTCGTACCAGGCAGCAATACCCGTGACCTGGTGCCCACAGGTGACGATGTCGATATCTCCGTCCTGGTCCATGTCAGATGTTGCCAGGCAGTGGGGTCCTTCAATATCCGGATCGATTTCAACAGGCTTAAAAGTGGGTCCTGGAAACCAGAGAATCCCTTTGCCGTGACCTCGCGTGGCTGCGAAATCCAGCCGTCCATCACCGTTAAGATCCACGGGCTGGATATTCGTGGCACCTACCTGGTGGTCTGCGAGCAGGTGTTTCTTCCAGGGCTTACGCGGGTCCAGGGGCTGTTCCCACCAGGCAAACCATTCGCCATCCGGAAAGCGTTCTCCTCCCTTGGCGGCACACGCAATGTCCGGTCGACCATCGCCATTCACATCACCAAAGCCGGTGTAGTGCGAGGCTCCAGGGGCATCACCATCAGCGAAAATATGGCGTTGCCAGGACTGGCCCTTCCCAGATACCTGTTGCCACGTG
>JAZADA010000143.1:0-7598 GCA_036124135.1 Planctomycetota bacterium
AAAAAATCCTCTCCCGTACGAGAGATGTGTCAATTCTAGTCCAACGGCCGATCCAGGGTCAACTGAACCATGCCAGCCACCACTTGGTGACAGAGACGCTGCGTGGTTCAGAAATCCTCGGCCAGGCGTTCAATCAACTCATCCAACCGGGATAAGACCAGGGACTCGTCATCAAAGTGACGGCCTTCTACGATTAACCAACGCAGCCAGTTGAGAGGGGAAAGCAGAACATTAGCCCCATCAAAGCAGTGCACGAATCTTTGTTCTATTTCCGTCAACGGCCTGGTGTCCTGGTAAGCCGCCATCCCCACCTGCCAGGATTGCTGATCATCTCCAGCCAGGCTTCCCAGCAAACGCGCCACATCGGTTGCAACGGTATCATTATTCATCGCACCAAAATCAATGATCCCTGACACCTGGGACTGTTGAAACAGCACATGTTCGGAATGAATGTCACGGATACATGGTTGCAACACCACCGGAACATTCATCTCCTGCTTGACAGTAACCAACTGTCGTACAGCGTAACGATCAGCAAATTCCAGGACCCGGAGACCTCGTGCCTGTAACTCCTGTCGACAACCGGCCAGGTGATGTCGGATCTGGGCCAATCCCTGGTCGATCATCTGTGCTAACAACCTCGCACGATCCTGCATTCCCGGTGAACATTGGGTTCCTGCAGGAGCGATCGGAAAGGAAGCTACTGCCTGGTGAAATGCTGCGAGCGTTTTCATGGCCGCAGCGATTTGCTCATGGGAGACGATACGGGCAGAGACAACATCTCCTGCCAGCCATGGTGTGACCTCCCAAAAAAATCCCTCCTGCTGTACGAACGTGGAACCCTGTCGATCCTGTAGCGGCAATGGCAAGTGTCTAAAGTCGGCCTGCCAGGCGTGCTGCAGAACGGCATGAATAAAATGCAAACGCTCTTCCGTCGGATGTTCTCGTGGCCACTTGCGAATACACCAGCAGTCGACACCTGAATCAACACGCCAGAATTCAGCTCCACTGAATCCACCAGCTCCCCCCAGCGAATGGACCTGCTGGCCCGGCCTCCTGATCTGGTAATGATCCAGGAGGCCGGAAATAAGCGAACTCCATCGTGTTGCATCATTTCCCATAGCCATCTCGTTTGCACCGGATCCTTCCATCCATCGCAACCTCCCAGGCATCCCCCATCCAAAGCGATGGGCGATACCCAAACATTCTGATACACTAGCCGCAGAAACCTGGTCTCCAGGCGAACAACGTGTCCCGCCCCAAGGAAGTCATCCCAGTGAAGTTGATCCTGGCTATTATTCAACCCACGAAACTGGAAGCCGTCCAGTCCGCGTTGGCAAAGATTGGCGTAGAACGCATGACGATCTGCGATTCCCAGGGCTTTGCACGCCAACGAGGTCAGACAGAGATGTACCGGGGCGTGGAATATAAAACCCAGTTACTGAGAAAAATCACCCTGGAAATTGCCGTTAACGATGATTTCCTGGACCGCACGATGGAAACGATCTCTGAAGTTGCCCGCACTGGCCCGGAAGGCAATATTGGTGATGGAAAGATCTTCGTGCTCCCCATCGACCAGGTTATTCAGATCGGCGACAGCAAGCAGGGAAAAGAAGCTATCTGACAATCTTGATCGCTGGTCGACACGCACTCAACTCACCCCGGAAAGCCATGCCCCCTACATCTTCACCGACCAATCCCAGTTGCGTTCTGCTAAGCAAGGACTTTCTCTGGGGCTCTCGTCTCTGCGAAGCCATCAAGCGTCGCGGTCACCTGGTCACGATGACAGCCTCGTTGGATAACCTATCCGTATCCGACCCCTGGCAATGTATTTTTATCGACCTGACCTTACCAACAACGACTGTCGAGCAAGTTGCGAACTGGCGAGAAACATTGGATCCGGCTCCCATCCTGGTAGCTTTCGGACCTCACGTCCAGGGCAGCTTGCTGGAGCGTGCCGAGCAGGCAGGCTGCGATCGCGTTTTGACCCGCGGTCAAATGGATCAGCAAATAGAATCCCTGCTGGACGAACTTCTTACTCGCTAAGCTGCCGTACCGCATGACGGTAGTCGAGCTAGAACATTTCTTCTTCTTCCGGATCGTCCGCTTCCATATCTTCATCCGTGCCTGCCGGTTTTTCCTCGGCGTCTGCCTCGGCATGCTCTTCATCCGCATCACCAGGACCAACGGCTGTCGAGTCGTCGGAAACGTCCTTACCGGCGATCGTCGGCACCACCGAATCATCGTCACGCAACGGCGGCAGATCAAATGACGACTGGGTATCATCCATGAAAACCTCGTCGAACTCCGTCTGGTCTACCGATTTGCGAAGCAGCAGGTAGAGAGCGGCAGAAGCACACCAGAAAAAACTATAGGCATAGGCAGCAGCAACCAGGCTAACCAGTCCCTCGGAAACGGATATCAACAGCCGGCCGGTCGTCAACATCCTGCCGTCCTCACTTCCGACCACACGCAATCGTTCAACATTCTCTGCTCCACAGCCCCACATCACAGACCAGTAGGACATATGAATTGTCAATTCCGCAAAAACCTGGATCAGGATCCAACCCAACCCTCCCACGATCAGTGCCACTGTCGCATAAAACAGGTAGTGAAAGGGCCGCTGAAACGTGTAAGCGAAACTCCTGCTGTACGCTTCGTAATGATCTCCCGTTTCTTCCGCACTAATGACAACCCACATCAACGGCCAACCGAACATGGTCCCCAGCAACTGGTAAGCCATCCCCAGGCCTGCCACCAGGACAAGTATCCAGACCAGGCTGACCAACAGCACCCCCATCTCAAACCGCAACAGGACACCCAGCAGCGCAAGTGGAATCGTCAGCAGTAACACGAAAAAAATGGGGAACAGTGGAGAAAGCATATAAGCAGTGAGCCGCGAACTGGAATAGGAAAGGGCACTCCGAATCGGCACCGCTTCATCGCAACCAAGTCGCACAACGGCCACGCGTGTAATCGCTCCGCCAATAAGACCCCAGACCAAGAGTGTCCAAATCGTTCCCATGCCCAACATGAAATACTCGGACCAGGTAACCTTCAACTGAAACAGTCGCTGAAATGGTCCCACCCCTCTCCAGAAAACCCCCTCAATCGCAGCACCGGTTCGAGTCAACAGGAAAGCTGTCCGATCACTCAGGGACTGGCTTGAAAACTCGATGTCATCCCGCGTAGATCCAGGAAACCGGGTGTAGGCTGAATAATCTTCCTTGTATTCCGCCGCTGGCTCAATCGTAACTCCAGATGTCAGTTCCCCTGTTTCCTCTTCATCACCTGTTTCCTCTTCATCACCTGTTTCGTCTTCATCACCTGTTTCGTCTTCGTCGTCTGCCTCGTCTTTGTCTGCCGACTCTGCTTCATCCTTGGCAGCGGGCTCTTCCCCGTCGCCAGGTTGATTGGCAGCGGTCTCTTCATTGCCTGCAGTTCCATCCTCTTCCCCACCTTGTTCCTCAGAAAAATCATCCGCAGGACTGCTCACCACCGAATCCGGCCCGGACAAGAACATCCAGTTAGCCACGTTCCAGCCGACGGGAGTCAGCAGGCAACCGATGGTTGCCAGCATCAACAATGGCGGTGCCAGGGAAGTTTTCCAGGCACGGTGTAATATCAACCAGGGAAACAGCTGTCTCCAAGAAATCTCTTTTAACGATTCACGATCATCTGACATTACATCGCCCTCTCAGCATCGTGGCCAGATTCGACGTCCCAGGATTCCAGTTCGGACTCATCTTCCGGATCCGGGATACGACTAATGCTATACTCTTCGTTCAACCATCTTCCCAGGTCCAGTTGCTGACAGCGTTCCGAACAGAACGGAACTATTCGAGACTCCTCGGACTTAAACTGCTGGCTGCAAACCGGGCACTGAATTCGAACCATGGTGGTGGATCTCCCTGGTAAAGTACGGCCATTATTGTAGACCGCTGAAGTATTTTTTACGAGACAAGATCCAATCGCAGTCAATTTCCTTTTTTGGTTCCACCATCGGAGGATGGCTTGGATGAGGCCCCACTCCCCTGGGATGACGACGACTTGGCCGAGTCACTGGACTTGGTGGAGGACTTGCTATCGCTGGATTTCTTCGAGTCACTTTGTTGAGATTTCTTATCGGCAGCGGCGGCTTTCTTGTAGTCCGCACTACGGTAATCCGTTTCGTAGAACCCAGACCCCTTAAAAACCACGGCGGCTCCGGTCCCAAACAGGCGTTGCAACTTCAGGCGACCACATTCCGGACACTTTCGCTTGATAGGATCATTGATCCCCTGGAAGAGTTCGAACTCGTGACCACATTCATTACATTGGTAATCGTATGTGGGCATAATTATGTCTCCTCATTTTCCGGGGTGCCCGGTTTATCTTCCGACGGTTCTTCCACCGACTGGGCAACCATTACCTGGGAAGGTCTCACGATACGGTCCAGCAACCGGTATCCGGCCTGGATCTCCTGGATGACTGTTCCCGCTTCATGTTCTGCGCTCGGTTGCTGCACCACGGCCTCGTGTAGATTCGGATCAAAAACAGCCCCTTCCGATTCAATACGACAACACTGGTACTTCGCCAATATACCCTCGAATTGTTCACAAACCATCCGTACACCACTGAGGACTCCGTCATTGGCCTCCGTGGGTTCAGCAGATTCAACAGCCCTACGCAGATTATCCAGGGCGGGTAGTAAATCTCGTATCAAGGGAATCCCCGAATACCGTTGCTGATCCTCCATCTCTCGTCGCATCCGTTTGCGAAAATTCTCCAGCTCTGCCTGGTGGCGCAGCGCCCGTTGCTGAGCTTCTTCCAACTGTTCATGAATATCCGGCTCGGGAGTTTCCTCCGTGCCATCTACCGCTCCGTCATTTTCCGTTTCCGTACCGGGAGTGGAGTCGGCAGCAGGCGAGACCTCCTCACCTGCCTCCGTTTCGCTCTCCGCTACTGGCGGCAAGCCTTCTTCACGCTCATCAGCATCAGGTTGGTCCGATTGTGGCATTACCATCCGTCACATCTCCTCGTGCCCTATGATTACTCTTCAGACTGCAAAATAGTCTTTCAGCTTATTTAGAAAACTTTTCCGTTCCGGAGTCACATGAGCCTCTTCTAATTCCGCCAGTTGCTGCAAGAGTTCTTTTTGCTGGCGATTAATCTTGGCAGGCACTTCAATGGTGGTGCGAACAATCAAGTCGCCACATCGGCGGCTCTTCAGTTCGGGAACCCCTCGTTCTGCCATGCGAAAAAGTGATCCCGACTGCGTTCCCCGGGGAATTTTCAATTCGTCAGGACCGTTCAAAGTCGGCACTTCCAATGTTGCTCCCAGGGCTGCCTGGCTATAGGAAATGGGAAGCTCCAGCAACAGGTCCGAACCCTGGCGATGAAAGAGGTGGTGTGACAGGACCTCGACAAAGCAATAACAGTCTCCGTTGGGGCCACCATCAACACTGGGTTCTCCCTGCCCTGGAATTCGCACGCGTGTCCCATCATCAACACCTGCGGGAATCGAGACCTCCAGTTCAACGTCATCGCCGATCCTTCCCTGTCCCTCACAGGACACACAGGGATCCACGGTAACGGCTCCCGCACCCTGGCAAGAAGGGCAGGTCGTCTGGACTCGCAGGATACCTGCGGACTGAACCACCTGGCCCTGTCCTCCACACCGACGACAAGCCTGGGGCTCGGAGCCTGGCTTGTTCCCACTCCCCTCGCACGTTTCACATAGCTCGTGCCGTCGAAACGACACCTGCTTAACCACGCCTTCAGCTGCTTCTTCTAACTCCAACGTTACGTCGCATCGCACATCAGCTCCCCGACGTTGCCTGCGACGACCGCGGCCCCGACCGAACAGGTCGCCAAAAATGCCGCCAAAGGCTTCGAAAATATCTTCGACACCACCGAACTGGAAACTGTTACCATCGACTCCGGAATGCCCATATTGGTCGTAGCGCACTCGTTTTTCGGCATCACCCAGTACCTCGTAGGCCTCGGCAGCCTCTTTAAAGTGGCCTACCGCATCTTCATCGTCGGGATTGCTGTCGGGATGATACTTGATCGCCAACTTCCGATAGGCGCTGGCAATGACACCTTCCGAAGCATCACGCGGAACTCCTAGAACGTCGTAATAATCTCGCTTTTCAGCCATATCAAGAATAGCATCCTGGAACCAGGCCCAGCTGCAGCCCTCCGCGGGACGAGCCCTGGTTACCCTGTCTTACTTTCTTACTTCCTGCCAGTTGCAGAAAGAGCCACCTCGCTGCCGAGGTGGCCCTGTTTATTTCAATCGTGAAAGAAGTGCTTCTCGCTCGACCCGCCGGGAGGGCGTTGCCACACCCAGCAGCTTCACTAGTTAACACTACCTTCAACGCGTCGCTTGTCCTTGTCATCCTGATCAAAGTTCGTCACCAACGCTTCCGTCGTCAACAACAAACCTGCGATGCTCGCCGCATTACTCAACGCTGTACGTACGACTTTCACCGGATCAATAATGCCATCAGCAAACATGTCAACATACTCGCCCGAGTTGGCGTTATAGCCCTTGGAACCTTTTTGTCCCTTGACGATATCAACCACGACCGAGCCATCGATCCCACCGTTATCAGCGATCTGTCGCAAGGGGGCATCCAACGCCTTGAGGATGATATCAACACCGATTTTCTCGTCGCCCTTGGCGTTACTGCGAGCATTATCCACGGCGTCATAACAACGCAGCAGGCCAACTCCACCACCAGGCAAAATCCCTTCTTCAACTGCAGCTCGGGTGGCATGCAAAGCATCTTCCACGCGAGCTTTCTTCTGTTTCATGTCCGATTCCGTTTCGGCACCAACGGAAATCACGGCAACGCCACCGGCGAGCTTAGCCAGTCGCTCCTGGAATTTCTCCTTGTCATATTCGCTCTCGGTCTGCCCCATCTGGTTATTGATCTGCTGGACACGAGCATCGATTTCAGAACGACTGCCGCCACCTTCAACGATGGTCGTACTACTCTTGTCCACGGTAACCTTCTTGGCTTGCCCAAGGTGCTCCAGCGTCAGATTTTCCAGCTGCAACCCGAGGTCATCGCTGATCATCGTACCACCGGTTAAAACACCAATGTCACCGAGCATCGCCTTGCGGCGATCACCAAACCCAGGGGCCTTGGCAGCACACACGTTGAGTACTCCACGCAACTTGTTGACAACCAGCAACGTCAGCGCTTCGGCATCCACGTCCTCGGCGATTATCAACAAGGGCTTACCAGTCTGGCTAACTTGCTCCAGAACAGGAACGATTTCCTGCAAATTACTGATCTTCTTTTCATGGATCAGGATATAACAATCTTCCAGCAGGCAATGCATGTCCGCAGGCTGATTGATAAAGTAAGGCGAAATATATCCCTTGTCGAACTGCATACCATCGACATATTCGACTTTCGTGTCGGTCGTTTTTCCTTCTTCGACCGTGATGACGCCATCCTTACCGACACGTTTCAATGCATCGGCCAGCAACTCACCAATCACCATGTCGTTATTGGCACTAATCGCACCGATCTGGGCCACTTCCTCTTTACTGGAAACCGGCTTGGCCATCTCGAGCAGGCACGTTTCCGCAGCATTCACGG